>JAOUGB010000028.1 GCA_029857875.1 Desulfobacteraceae bacterium
CATGCTCCTTCTCCTGGTTGGCGGTTTCGGTGAATATATCGGATATCTGAACATACCCCTCTTTTTTTGCCTGGCTGGCAAAATAGGTGTACCGGTTTCTTGCCTGCGACTCCCCGGAAAATGCAGATAAAAGATTTTTTTCCGTTTGGGTCCCTTTTAACGTCATATCAAACGCCTCCTTTTATGTGTTTGTTGATTATTTTTAAAAACTAAATACCGCCGGTGATACAACACACCTCTAACCGTTTTTTAGCTGTCTGACTCTTCAGCCCACCACCCTTTTGCTATGTGTTTTTCTTTTTCCTGTTCCGCAAGTTTTTTCACTTTATAGGCCGAATCACGCAATACTCCGTAAAGAATGCCACAGCCGTTATCTTCTCGCTCAATGTCGCCCTTATCTGCGACTCTGATCATTTCATCTACAAGATTCAATGTTTTTCTAATATTATGATTGCAGCGTCTCACGTATCAGGGTCTCCATAAGCTATCAAAACTTTATCAATCTTTGTTCAGTTTTTCCAGCGCTGTGGCCAGGTCTTTTAAGTCGGGCCGCTTGTTAATGTCGGATACATGTGCGTACCTTAAGATACCGTTCTTATCTATGATAAACAACGCCCTCTCAGCGACACCATCTGAGCGAAGCACACCGAACATCTTTGCAACCTTACCATGGGGCCAAAAATCGGAAAGAACCGGAAACCATAGATCCCCCATCTGATTGGTCCAGGCATAAAGGGTCGGAATGTTGTCTACCGTAATCCCCAAAAGTACCGCACCGTTTTTATCAAAAATAACCTTCGCAAGATTATAGCCCGGCCATTGATCCGAACACACCGGCGTCCAGGCAGCCGGCACAAAGGAAATGACAACATTTTTTTTCCCTTTAAATTGACTCAAAGAGATTTTTTCTCCAGATAAAGAAGGAAGAGTGAAATCAGGTGCCTTTTCTCCGACCTTGACTTTCAGTTTGCTGTCTATCGGTTTTAACTGTCCGGGATTATAAATATTTTTTTTGAACGCATCTGACAGTCCAAATGCATAAGTGCTAATAAAAAAAAGGACGAAAAGCGTTAAAAATATCTTAGAGTATTTTCTCACAGTCAACACCTCCTCTTTAAAATCCGGCTTTAGAAAGAATTAAGTTTAAGAATTTGGGTGCATCTTCTATTGCACCGCGCTCGGAATAAAAAATACTGTGGGTTCCATCCTTATTTATTTTAACGCCGATAAAGTATGGCGTTCTCACCTCTCCAAACATTTTGTGGATGGAAAAATCGCTATCTGGAAAAAGTGGAAAATTAACATCATAAGTCTTTTGGAAAAAATCAACCTCGAAAGGAGAGTTACCGGCACCAATACCGATCAGCTTTATTTTATTTTTCAGTTTTTCATCTTGTGCAATCTTATTGTACAATTCATTTACCACCGGTGCATCTTTCTGGCAGTATGGGCAGTACATGCTAAAGATTTCTATTAGGACAACCTCTGCTTTTATCTCAGGAATGCGAAATGTTTTTTTATTTTTGGTAATGCCTAGATAGTTTTGGTGAGCTGGCACCTCAGGCACAGACAGCGTTATTTCCGGCAGCATCCCCCCTTCTTTCGGAGGGGCAATTCCCGCGGAAAGCAGACCGATGGACAATAACAATAAAATTAAAACCCAACTAACGACGGATGTTTTTTTCATAATAACTCCTTATTTTATCTTAAATAACAAGTTTTGTGCCAGGCAGAATAAATAATCGATAGATATCATAATATCCTGACATACATTAATTGTTTTAAATTACTGCAAACCAAAATTTGTTTTAATTAAATGTTAGTTATCACCGATTTAAGGGTTCGCAAAACCGGTCCAAAGATCAAAAAATTTTGAAAGGCCTACAAAAACATGTAAACGAAACTGTATTGAAAGCATGCGAAAAGACTAAAAACTGTCTCACATTAAATGTTGATACACATTTGTATTATGAAACAAGATCCTTATTGATTTTTTAGGGCAACCAGTTCTTTGCTAAGTATTTTTATGTGGCCCATCTCTTCTTTGATAATTTTGTCAAGTTTATCCTTCCCATACTTTTCAGGGACCATTTCTTTCATACCAAGATAAAAAACGATGGAATCTTTTTCAGCAAGGATGGCTGCCTTGAGGACACTTTTCATGGATGAAAAATCAATCTCTTTTTCAAAAAAGATTTTGGTATCTGCCAGCGCCCGGAGATAAAGGGCGGATTCATTTTGAGGGTCAAACGCCGTTGATGCTTTTTCATTTCCCGACAGTTCCGACCTTAAATCTACAAATGTCTTTTCATGTTCGACTTCCATTTCCGAAAGTTCAATAAGAAGCTTTTTATACTTAGGATTGTCTGTGTTTTGAGCGGCATCTCCATAAAATTTGGCGCCATTTCTTTCAAGTTGTTCAGCCATCTCAAACACATCGTTTGCAGTAAAGTCATAAACCATTTTTTCATGCCTTTCGATATCTTGAATTATTCTTTTATCCTGCATTCCTTATCCCATTCAGGGCATGCAGTTTTCATATCAGTCTCGTACTTGATTAAGCATTCGCTACAATCCATTTCAACATTTGTTACATCACCGTATCTTTCTTTGATTTCTTCGGTAGACAGATGTGTAACAGCACTGCATCCGCACTGAGGACAGGATGTTTCAATTTTATACCGTTTGGACGACATGTTGCACCTCCTATGAATGGGGTTATAAAAAGGTTAATACGATATGTTACAGAAAAAGTTCGTTTTTTGATGAGTTAAAGATTATGATGATATATAAATGACCTAAGAAAATGACCTAAGAAATAATTTGCATACCAATTTTATCTTGATTTAAATGCAATGCTCATGCCAAATATGTCACAAGTTTATTTCCCAGGTTGGCATAGTTGTTGTATTGTGTGTTTAAGGGATTGGTGAGTTTTTATTATAACCTTTTATCAGCGAAATGAATAATCTTTTTTAAAAGGACCGTAAGATGGCAAAATACATCGGGATTAATCATCTGGCAATGGCCACCCGAGATATGGATACCACTATTAGATTCTGGCGGGATTTGTTGGGACTGCGTCTTGTGGCCGGACTCGGCGGGCCGAAATACAGACATTATTTTTTTGAACTTTCCGAGTATGACATGATTGCCTTTTTTGAGTGGCCTGACGTCGAAAAAATGCCCGAAAAAGATCATGGCGTGCCGGTCAGAGGTCCCTTTGTATTTGACCATGTTTCTTTGGGGGTTGAAAGTGATGAAGACCTATGGGAACTTAAGGACAAACTTGAAACCGCTGGAATTTGGGTTTCGGAAGTTATCGATCATGGGTTTATCCATTCCATCTATTCCTTTGATCCGAACAATATCCCCATTGAGTTCAGCGCACCGGTTGCCGGTTTAGACATACGAAAGTCTCCCAAGATGAAAGACAAAAGTCCCACGGCAATTGCCGAAGAAGGCGCCAATCCTCAGGCCGGCCATTGGCCGGAAGTCAAAAAGTCGACTCCGTTAGAGGATCGCAGCATTTATCCGGGTGAAGGTATGGCTTTAATCTGACGTAAGCAAATTTATTAAATTAGGAATGAGCTTATTATGAAATACCGAAAAGAAAAAGATTCATTGGGAATTATAGAAGTTCCAGCAGATGCGTATTTTGGAGCAAGTACCCAGAGGGCGGTTAACAATTTTCCTGTCAGCGGTCTTAGATTTCACGCTTCATTTATTTATTCCCTTGCTCTGATAAAACAATGTGCTGCAATGGTGAACCATGAACTGGGCCTTCTTGACAGAAAGGTATCAGAACCCATTGTCACATCCGCCAAGGAAATTATGCAAGGAAAATTGGAAGATCAGTTTGTGGTGGATGTATTTCAAACTGGATCAGGCACTTCAACGAACATGAACGTGAACGAGGTCATTGCATCTAGGGCAAACGAAATTGTTACAGGGAAAAAAGGGGGGAAATTTCCGGTTCATCCCAATGATCATGTCAATCTCGGACAATCGAGCAATGACGTCATCCCTTCTGCCATCCATATCTCTGCATTAACCCTTATTAAAAAGAGTCTTATTCCTTCATTGGTCAGTCTCAAAAGAAGCCTTTCAGATAAAGCCGTTGAATTTAAAGATGTAAAAAAAATCGGAAGAACCCATTTACAGGATGCCGTACCCATATTTTTGGGTCAGGCGTTTTCAGGATATGAAAGACAAATTGCGCTTGCCATAAAAAGAATTGAGACCGCCCAAGACCATCTCGCAGAACTTGCCTTGGGCGGAACCGCTGTTGGAAACGGCCTGAATACCCATCCTGATTTTGCAAAAAAAGTTATCCTCCTGATCTCGAAACATTCAAAATTCAACTTTAGGGAAGCAGAAAACCATTTTGAAGCCCAGGGGGCACAGGACGCTGCGGTCGAAACCAGCGGCGCCTTAAAAACCATCGCCGGCAGTCTGGTGAAAATTTGCAATGACATTCGATGGCTTGCATCCGGCCCCAGGTGCGGGCTGGGTGAAATATCGATTCCTTCTCTTCAACCCGGGTCTTCTATTATGCCCGGAAAGATTAATCCGGTTATTCCGGAAGCCGTTATTCAGGTATGTGCTCAGGTCATGGGAAACGACACCACAATTACGATAAGCGGACAGGCGGGCAATTTTGAATTAAATGTAATGCTGCCGGTGATTGCCTATAACCTTCTGCAATCCATAGACCTTCTTTCTTCTGTAACCAAGCTTTTAGCTGAAAAATGCATCATCGGAATTCGCGCCAATCGACAAAAATGTGCCGCCGACATCGAAAAAAGCCTGGCCATGGCAACCTATCTGGTACCCCATGTCGGATACGACAAGGCAGCCGCCATTGCAAACAAGGCCCACGAGACGGGCAAAACCATCATCGAAATTGTTCTAGAGGAAAAGATTCTTCCTGAGAAAGAATTGGCAAGAATCTTTTTTTCTTAAATACTTGAGCCCTCGGGGTGTTTTTCTGAATAGCCGCTTCATGGATAATCTTTTTTTAAAACGCGTGAACTCGTAGCAAGGGTTCGTAAAGAAAGAACAGGAACCAATCTTTAAAAAATCAATAGGTTCACAGTATAACTTGCAATTTCTTTAAAGATTCGATTTCGGCATGCGCCTGTTCTTTCTGACGATCCCTACGCCACTCAAACAGCACCCATTTTAAAAAAAGATCATCCATTCCGCTAATATTCAATCGTCAATCATCAATCGTTTGTAATCGTAAAATTATACCGTTTAGATTTTTTTGCCACCAAAAACACAACATTCACAATTCAGATACAAGAGGAATATTATGACAATCCCCGGAGATCTTCATACAACCGCCATGGCTGTCATGCCCCATAAAGATGCGGACAGGGCACTCGAATTCGCCCTATCCATGGATATTCCATTCTGGCCTCAGCTGCCGCACGTCAGTTACTATGAAGACATGTATGTTCAGGCCGCCGAACATTTTCCCGGTATTCTTCTGGATATGGAAAAACGAACCCTTCGTTTTTCCATGGATAAGTTTATCAATGAATTTGAAGAGACCATGGCCCATTTTGACGAACCTGAATACTTTGACATCAGTAAAGCGTATTCGGTGGTTTATCATAAATTTCTAGAAATGAACCTTTCCGACCGACCCGCCATAAGAGGGCAACTGGAAGGACCCGTCAGTTTTGGCTTAAATATACTTGACCAGGATGACCGACCGATTCTCTTTGAAGACACCATACGTCCATTTATGCTCGAATTTATGGCAAAGCGCATCAATGTCCAGCTGCATCGGCTTCAAAAAATGAATTCTAATGCTTTTATGTTTATTGATGAACCGGGACTGCAATTTTTATTCAGTGCACTTTCGGGTTATGACAACATAAAGGCCAAAGGCGATCTGGAGCACTTTTTCGCTATGGTGAATAGACCTCGCGGTATCCATTTGTGTGGAAATCCGGACTGGGATTTCCTTTTGAATCTGGATCTTGACATCATTTCTCTGGATATATACCAAAATGGAGAAGTATTTTCATCGTATTGTGGATCGATAAAACAATTCCTTCACCGCGGCGGGGTCATTGCATGGGGGATTGTACCCACAAATTTTGAGCCTTTTGAAGCTGAAGATATCGGTTCGCTGGAAACAAGGCTGTCAGCATTGTGGGATTTATTGGATGATAAAGGCATCGATAAAGAGTTTTTAATATCGAGAAGTCTTTTATCTCCGGCAACCTGCTGCCTGGTCAACCCAGACGGAGAAAAGACCGTTGAAAAGGCGTTTAAAGTTGTTCAGGAATTATCACACCGGCTGCGGGACAGGTATGGACTGAAATAGTGTCTACAGCAATTCCCAAAAACATGTTCCGATTGAATTGCTTACGGTCACAATTTCAGTAAGCCTCAGGATGATTCCGCACTTTTAGCCCGGATTTTTCGCAGATTGGACCTTTTTCAGAAAATCATTAAGAAGCCTTCCTACAATCGCCAAACACTCGGGGTCCAGGTAATGTTCCGCACGTCTTTCGAAAATAACCTTGCACTGGGCCGGAAATTCTTCATCTACATCATCAAAAAGTAAAAGCACAGGAACTTTCGGCAGCGGATAGAGTTTCATGATAAGTTGATAATTAAGATCCAAACCCGGATCCCTCCCACCAAGTTTTTCACATGCTGCTCTCAGATCTTCCAGGCGATTCGAAAAATTTCGGACAATCGGTCGTTCCGTATGATTCACGAAACTATGAACCAAAGGAGCGGTATCTTTAAAGTCTCTATAGGAGACCCATTCCTTGTCCAGAGAAGGTATATCCGGACATAGAAGCAGGTATTTGCAAAGGACAACGATGATTCCCATAGGCGGCTGTTCGCCGGACGGGTCTGTTATTCCCCGGCTTGATATCCTGTAAGGTTGCCCGAAAAAGGAAAGAACCATCTCATCTTTTTCAACACGCCCCCCTAATTTTTCGGCTCTTGAATCGAGATCGATTTTGCCAATCTGATCCAAGTAATTTTGATACGTTTCTTTAAAAACAGACGCTTTTTCCACAATATATCACCCCTATTTTTGGGATATGAACATGTTAACCCGATCCCAGAACCCCTGGCCCAGACCGTGATAATTTATCCGAAAGAATAAAACTTATTTGTCTTAAGGCATTGCAATCGCAAGTTCCTTATGCAGACATGTCGCACCAGGGCGGGCCATTATTCCATTATTCCAGCATTCCAATTGTAAGCGAAGCGAACTAAGTTCATATTATGATTTTATCAGCATGTCAATTCTACAGGATCATTCAAAATACGCATACAGTGAACGTCTTTTTCAGATTTTCATTGACAAATTTCATCAAAAGTGCATAAAAATATAATTAATATCAATAGTTGTAAATTTTGATCCCTGAATCTTATTGGCTCTTTAAATAACGCCTCGCGTTCTTATTATTCAAAACCCATAGCAACTTATTAATCGCAACGCCTTTTGAAACCATGATCTTGAATGAACGGTTATTCCAAAAGGTTCGGAGAATCTTTCCATGAGCGGAAAACCAACCTATAAAGAATTGGAAAAAAAAATTACAGTATTGGAAAAAAAGATTGTAGAGCTGGAAGGGAGCAAAAAGGCCATTCAAAGAAGCGAAAAAAGATTGAAAGAAGCTGAAAGCATCGCAAAGATAGGACATTGGGAATTGGATTTGGTTACTAATACGTTATATTGGTCGGATGAAATTTATCGTATTTTTGATTCAAATCCTCAAGAATTTGGCGCAACTTACGAAGCCTTTCTCAATGCCGTGCATCCTGAAGACAGAAACACTGTAGACAAAGCGTTTACAGATTCAGTAAAAAAAAGGACAGGTTATGATATCGTCCACAGACTGCTCCTTAAAAACGGTACATTGAAATATGTGCATGAAAAATGTCGGACCATATACGATGCGGATGGAAAACCGTTACGCTCTTTAGGAACCGTTCAAGACATTACCCATCAAAAACTGGATGAGCATCGCTTTTCCGGAATTATCGGACGTGATCCGAAGATGAAAGACATCTTCGAGATGATAAGAGAAATTACTGACGTCGATATTCCTGTCCTCATTCAGGGAGAAAGCGGCACCGGAAAAGAACTGGTAGCCCGTGCCATACATAACGAAGGCCCGCGTGTGCATAAAGCCTTCGTACCGGTCAATTGCGGGGCTCTGCCCGAGGGGTTGCTGGAAAGCGAACTTTTCGGTCACGTGAAGGGTTCTTTTACCGGAGCCTTGAGAGACAGGAAAGGCCGATTTGAAATGGCCAACGGCGGTACGCTGTTTCTGGACGAAATAGGAGATTTACCCAAAGTGATGCAGGCAAAGTTACTGAGGGTTCTACAGGAAGGCAATTTCGAACGGGTGGGGGATGAAAAAACCATTTCTGTGGATGTTCGAATTATCAGCGCCGCAAATCGAAACCTGAAAAACGAAGTGGAAAAGGGGAATTTCCGTGATGATCTATACTATCGGATCAGTGTGGTTCCCATTCATATGCCGCCGCTGAGAAAGCGTAAAAACGATATTCCTCTCCTCGTCAACAACTTCCTTAAAAAAGCCGCTTATAAAGAACAAAAAACAAAAAACATTTCGGAAAGTGCGCTATCCGTTATGATTGATTACCCCTGGCCCGGGAATGTCCGGGAGCTTCAAAGTGCCATTCATTATGCACTTATAAAATCCAGAGGAAAAATCATTCAACCTGTTCACCTCCCTATGGAATTGAGAAAGCAGGAAATTAATCGGTTATCCCGTGGACCGTCTCTGAGGCTGGATTCGAAAATCGTAAAAGAAGCTCTGATTCGAAGCGGCGGTAATAAGGCCAAAACTGCAAGATATCTGGGTGTGGGACGGGCCACATTATACCGTTTTTTAAAGGATTTCCCGGATATCGCTTCAAATATTTACGAATCTGAATAATTTTTGCTTGCATCAGGCCTTCTCAATTTTTACTCCTTAGATCAAGGTGCGAGGCAGCCAATGAACTTCAACTGCGAAAGATGCGGAATTTGCTGTAAAAAGATTGGCATTCCATGGTCTGAATTGGATCCTCGTCTTGCTGCGGATTATCTGGACATGAACCTCGAGGATTTTATTGATTTATATGGTTTTGTTAGGAACGAATATTCCGGAAAAATCGAACATACCGAATATAACGCAGCACCTTGCCCCTTTCTGAAATTCAATATGGAAAATGCGTTTTGTAGAATCTATCCTGTCAGACCCTGGATCTGTAAAGGCTACCCGGGGCCAGGGACATCATGTATCAATGGACGAAAGCGGTCTTGATTCAACCTGCCATTTTGGCTGTGGGCGAGGCCTGCAACACAGACCTCGCCCACAGCTTTGGCCATCTGCCACGGCGGCCTGCTGCCCGCAATTAGCGTTGCTGAAAATTAAGATTGCGAAACTCGAGCACCTTACTTTCCCACACAGATTAGGCCACTTCCTGATAGGCTGCATCAACCACATCATCATCCGATCCGGAGGAAGTGTTTTGCCAATTGTTTTCCGAAGCATATCCATGCTGCGGATCTCCTGAACCGGAATTTTTCTGATAAACAGAAGCCGCCATCTTATGAGAAGCCTGGGTCAACACTTCGGTCAAGCGCTTGATCTCATCCGTATCTTCACCTTCCATCGCGCGTTTCAGGTTCTTGACCGCATATTCGATATCGGTCCGGGTTCCTTCATCAATTTTATCTGTAAATTCACTCAGCGATTTTTCGGTGGTATAAATAAGAGCATCGGCGGTATTCCTTGCATCCACAAGATCCTTTTTACTTCTATCAGATTCGGCATGAAGCTCTGCATCCCGCACCAAACGATCGATCTCTTCTTTGGTCAAACCGGAAGAAGCGGTAATGCGTATGGACTGCTGCTTTCCTGTAGCCATATCTTTTGCCGAAACATCCACAATACCGTTGGCATCGATATCAAAGGCGACTTCAATCTGCGGCATACCTCTCGGCGCCGGAGGAATACCCGTCAACTCGAAACGTCCCAAGGTTTTGTTTCCGGAAGCCATCTCACGCTCGCCCTGGAGCACATGAATCGAAACCGCCGGTTGGTTGTCCTCGGCAGTTGAAAAAACCTGACTCTTTTTGGCCGGAATGGTGGTGTTTTTTTCGATGAGCTTTGTCATGACACCGCCCAGAGTTTCGATACCCAGGGATAGGGGGGTTACGTCAAGGAGTAGAACATCTTTCACATCGCCTTTCAATACAGCACCCTGAATCGCCGCACCTAGGGCAACCACCTCATCCGGATTTACGCCTTTGCCGGGGGCTTTACCAAATATTCTCTTGACACGCTCCTGGACCGCCGGCATGCGGGTCATTCCCCCGACAAGAATCACTTCATCAACATCTCCTGTCGATATACCCGCATCATCCATCGCCGTTTTACAGGGACCTTCAAGCTTATCCAACAAATCACTGACCAGAGCTTCAAGTTTGGCCCGGGTGATTCTAATATTCAAGTGTTTCGGACCGCTGGCGTCAGCTGTAATAAACGGCAAATTTACATCCGTCTCCATGGAGGAAGACAGTTCCATCTTGGCCTTTTCAGCGGCTTCTTTTAACCGTTGTAAAGCCATGGTATCTTTTCTCAGATCAATTCCCTGGTCTTTTTTGAACTCGTCGGCCAGATAATCGACCATCCGGAGATCAAAATCTTCACCCCCCAAATGTGTATCTCCATTGGTGGCTTTGACTTCAAAAACACCATCACCAACTTCGAGGATGGAAACATCAAACGTTCCACCGCCCAGATCGAATACCACAATCTTCTCTTCATTTTTCCTATCCAATCCATAGGCAAGAGAGGCAGCCGTAGGTTCATTGATAATTCTCAATACATTTAGGCCCGCAATTTTTCCGGCATCCTTTGTCGCTTGTCTCTGGCTGTCATTAAAATAGGCCGGCACCGTAATCACTGCATCTGTCACCTTTTCACCCAGATATTCTTCGGCCGATTTTTTGATATTGGCAAGAATATAAGAAGAAATTTCTGCCGGGCTGTAATGTTTCCCCTTTAAATTGATTCGTACATCACCATTGGCCGCCTTTTCAATCTTGTAAGGCAAAATTTTAATGTCCTTTTGCACTTCAATTGAATCATATTTGCGGCCGATGAGCCGTTTTATAGCGAATACCGTATTTTCAGGATTGGTTATGGCTTGCCTTTTGGCAATCTGTCCCACCAGCCTTTCACCTCGATCGGTAACCGCAACAATGGAAGGCGTTGTTCGGCCGCCTTCGCCGTTGGTGATCACCTTGGGCTCTCCCGCCTCCATGATCGAGACACATGAATTGGTGGTGCCCAAATCGATTCCGATTATTTTACTCATTTTATTCACCTCATTATTACCTAAGCTGATCGTTTCAAATTTCAAATTAGGTATTTTTTAAATTTGGGGCGGTTTGTGATGAACCGCCCCTTGGTTTTATTGTTCGTCTTTGTAACTCAAAATTAATGTACGGTTATCTGTTTTGGCTTTTGTTCCTCTGGTTTTGGAATATCGATCTTCAAAATACCGTCTTTGTAATCGGCACTTATTTTTTCAGGATCGACATCAGCAGGAAGCCTGAAGACTCTTTCAAATTTTCCAAACATTCTTTCCCTGCAATAATACTTCTCCTTTTTAACCTCATTATCGAAGGATCGTTCACCTTTTAGGGTAAGAACCCCGTCTTTTACATCGATGACGATGTCTTTCTTGTCGATTCCGGGCAGTTCTGCTTTTATAACAATGTTTTCGTCATTGTCGTAAATATCGACCATCGGATTCCAGTTCCACATGGAAAACCTGCTATCACCGCGGACAACCGGT
>JAOUGB010000514.1 GCA_029857875.1 Desulfobacteraceae bacterium
TATTTTAAAAAGGATTTATTTGTACAGATAGAATTAAATATGTCAATGAGTATTTTTATGGATGCCTGAGTAAACGCATTTTATTTCGATTCAGCGAAGCGACGGCGTGTTTCTCTTGGAAACCGAATGACTGTTTGAAGGGCTTTAGCACGCGTTAGCCCGAACCGAATGAAATGATGACAAAACAATCAATGGGATCATTTAGCGATAAATTATTCTAAACAACTCAGGCCCGGTTCGGGTTTACGGGTGCTTAAGCACAAGTTTCAGTCGGTTGGAAAGAGATACACGCCGTCGCGGAGCGTTCGCCCCGTATTGGCATTCAAATATGTTTGCCCAGTTATGGATTCTGAGAAATCATAATTCTCATGATTAGCCATAGTTGACAAAGCACCTTCTCTTGACTATTGAAAGCATTAAATATAATTGTTATTTTTAAACAATATTTCTTTAAGGTGAAAAATTTTATGAAGATCTACACCTATCCATCAATATCGGCAGAGAAAAAAATTGCATCCATCGTAAACCGCGGTATGGGCTTTAAAAAGAAAGATCTGCTTGCGGTCACGCGCATTATTGAGGATGTGCGAAAAAACAAAGACCAGGCGCTCATCAAATATACGAACCAATTCGATTCACCGAAACTGACCACAGCGTCCATTCGGGTGACACGCCAAGAAATTGATGATGCCTCAAAACGTGTAGACCGACCCTTTATACGGACGCTAAATCGAGCAGTGGATCAAATCGAATCTTTCCACAAACAGCAACGATGCAAATCCTGGATCCATACCCAAAGACCGGGAACACTTTTGGGCCAGTTGATAAACCCGGTCGATGTGGCAGGGATTTATGTCCCTGGTGGAATGGGGGGTGAGACGCCGCTGGTTTCCTCGGTCCTCATGGGTGCCATCCCTGCAAAAGTTGCGGGTGTCAATCACATCGTCATGGTAACGCCACCCACCAAAAACGGCTCGATTAATCCCCATCTTCTGGTTGCTGCTAAAAAGGTCGGGGTGGATGCTGTCTACAAGGTCGGGAGTGCCTGGGCCATTGCTGCCATGGCTTACGGCACCGAGACCATACCAAAAGTGGACGTTATCGTTGGTCCCGGAAATATTTATGTTACAATTGCCAAGAAGATCGTAGCGGGGATCGTAGGTGTTGACATGATTGCAGGTCCCAGCGAAATCCTTATCATCGCAGACAATACGTCAACCCCTGAATTTATTGCAGCAGATCTCCTTTCACAGGCAGAGCATGACATTCTGGCCTCTGCAATTTTGGTCACGGATTCCAGAGACACTGCCAAAACAGTTGCCTCTGTTGTAAAAAAGCAGCTTCAGGATCTTTCACGCAAAGAGATTGCCCAAAAATCACTTTCCAGGTTCGGCGCCATAATGGTTGTGTCTGATCTTGATACGGCTATTGATCTTTCAAACCAAATTGCGCCCGAACACCTTGAGCTTCACATCAAAGATCCATTGGCCTATGTCGGACAGATCCGTAATGCGGGAGCCGTATTTTTGGGTGACTATACACCAGAACCCATTGGTGATTATATCGCCGGCCCCAACCATGTACTTCCAACTGCCGGCACGGCAAGATTCTCTTCTGCTCTTTCAGTGGATACTTTTGTAAAAAAGACCAGCCTGATCCGTTATTCACAGGCAGCCTTCAATCGTGAAGCCGTTGACGTCATTCGCCTTGCGGAAATTGAAGGTCTTGATGCCCATGCCAACTCTGTGAGAATCAGGTTAACCGGCCACTGAAAATAGTCGCTTCTGACAACTTGATGGAATGGATACTTTTTATCCACAAGCACTGTTCAATACGTTAAACCGGATATTTTTTACCCATCAATAGTCCGGCTGGAGCAAATATTGACGTTAATATTTTTAAAGAGGAAATATTTAATTAAGCCTGCGACGTCAAAGGCTTTTTTAGCCTATTGGGGTGTGAAATTTGAGCCAAGTATTGCTCAAAGATTATTTGTGGCACACAGCTTGCATTTTCTTATGATATTTTATACAATTCAAAAAATAACAAAAGGAGTCCTTAAATGAATTTTTTTGTAAACAAACAATGTGTTCCAGAAAGAAAAATATTTTTCTTCGCAATGCTCATGGCAGCCGTAATTATATTTTCAGGCAGTTTTTATCCGCCGTACAGTATAGCTGCAAAATCCGATACAACCTTCCTACCCCCTGACAGTTTCTCTAACCTGGCCGAGTCGGCCGGTCCAGCCGTGGTTAACATCAGGACAGTCAAGACCATCAAGGGGGGAGGCCGTGTATTTCGTCACTTTAAAAAAGGCCCTTTTGGCGATGACGATCCCATGAAAGATTTTTTTGATCGTTTTTTTGACGAGGACCAAAAAAGGGATTTTAAACAACGAAGCCTTGGTTCGGGTTTTATCATCGACAAGGACGGCTATATCGTAACCAATAATCATGTTATAGACAATGCAGACAAAATTGTCGTGATATTAAATGACGAAAAAGAGTTCGAAGCCCAGATTGTCGGACGTGATAAAAATACAGATCTGGCATTGATCAAAATCGAGTCGAATCATAATCTTCCTGTTTTGGGATTCGGAGATTCCGATGCCCTTAAAGTCGGTCAATGGGTGGTGGCCATCGGAAATCCTTTTGGCCTGGAGCAAACCGTCACAGCAGGAATTGTCAGCGCCAAGGGACGGGTCATCGGGTCAGGTCCCTATGATGATTTCATACAGACTGACGCTTCCATCAATCCGGGAAATAGTGGCGGTCCGCTGCTCAATATGAAGGGAGAAGTTATTGGAATAAATACAGCC
>JAOUGB010000515.1 GCA_029857875.1 Desulfobacteraceae bacterium
TAACCAGTCGTCATTTACGGGTTGGCACTTTTCTGGTTTCATAATTGCGTGAGACATGGCACCGTGTGGACAAACAGCCACACAATGTCCGCATCTGATACACAGTTTATCTCCACCATCTATAATGGAGGGGAATGCATCTTTGTCCTTAAATCCGATGATTCCCACAGGGCATACTTCAGCACAAATACCATCACGTTTGCATTTTTCTTGATCAACGGTTATCAGGCTCATAATTTTATTCCTAATATGATAGTTTGCTATGATTTACTTCATTTTCTTTTGGTTTTCCGTGTATAGGGTTTTATTGAAATTTATTCAACGACAATCTGAAACTATTTAAATTCGATATCACAACAATCTTAAGGCGTCAAAAACCTGCCATCTATAGATATCATACAATAGCCATTGTCGATTCAAGTAGATCTCAACTTTGACAGTGGTCAAATAATCTTCGTCCAATGAGAAAGTGATCTGCATAAGTTAAAAAGGTTTTATTACTTGACCCTATTTCATTTCTATTGATTAGATTTTATTAATTGTTCATAAAATCGGGTTTTTTCTTTTGTTAGCTACTGATGCGTAAATCATAGAACTTGCAAAAGCTCAGAGCCAGGCTCGGATCTGTCAGACATATCGCAGGTTTTCGAAGTGGATGATATTTTCACCTTCTGGATGGATAATTCAGGCCTTATTTTGGGGATGAAGATGAATTCCTGCTCTTTACCTCATTTGTGATTTTTAAAGATCAGTCTCCACTCATCAATATCTGAGGGAGTCGGCTTAAGCACTTTCCTACTACTTGTCTTTTGACTTTTACCTTTGTATAAAAGGTTTAAATCCTTACTAACCGATTTTTTATTATGACAGCACAAATTGAAATCGTTCCCTATGACGGGATGAATAAGGGGTTTTTATCACAGATCCAAACATGGGTTAAAAATGTTTTGGAAAAGGCTGACCCCTCATCTACACCTCCATATCTCAGACTAACAATATGGAAAAATATTAAGGCTCTCCAAGAGTTTTATGACCAAGAAAAGGAAGATCTTGGCATTGTAACCGGAGAAGAATCAGACTTTTTGGCTACTCATGAAGCCTGGAGGGACTACCCAAGGATTCACATATGTCATGAAAGAGTAAAAGGCGTTCAGGATGCGGTTATTGAAGGTGTTTTGCATCACGAAATAGGACATGCCCTCTTTCATGGAAGTATGGAGTTTTATACGTTTAAATTTACAGGTAGACTTAAGGAAGCGGCAAGGTTCAACGGTTTTGATTTACATCTCCTCCAAAAGTGTGTGTATTTTCTCTCTATAGCAATAAAGGACTGGGAGGTGATACAGTGGTTAACCAAAATTGGGCTTGGGCCATGTCAGAAATCTCTTCTTGAGTATATGATGAAAGATACAGAAGAGGAGCAAGAGGCTTGGGGAGTGGCAAAACACTCACCTGTTATGAAAAAAATTGCCATGGCCGCATTTCTAAAAATCATTTTGCCAATAGAGGCTATGATTTTAATAAGATCTGAAGATGCTCTAAAACTCAAGAATCAGTGGAAGGAAGCTTATAGTTGGCTGTCAGTGATGGAACAGGATGGCCTCCTGCGGTTAAGCCAGAGGATAATGGAATTTGGAGAATCACGTTTTCAGGAGAAATTAGAGAATGCAGCCTATGGGCTGATTGAAGAGTCTTTCTAAACGAAGGACGCATTTTAATAACATACAAGTGGTTGTCAGACATATTTTGCAAATACCAGCTCCAATTTGAAACGAATGAAAAGGACTATTTATCTTATCATTTCAATATTATTTACCTTATGCGTAGCCATGGCCTTTACACCACCTAATTCAGGAGAAACTCTCCGAGCTATAGGAAATATAAAAGATCTTCCAATCGCTTTACAGAGGGCATTGAACCCGAGCAATGACTTTGAAATCGTATCTGTTCCGAACAGTGGCGATTGGCTCGCCGAACATTTTGAGCCCGGCCAAAGTTTTGACAATTTTATAAGCATCAGGCCAGCTAAACCGGACAGGTATCGAAATAAAATCTACCTCCTACCTTTGGGCGACTTTATTGATGGTCAAAGCCCTTGCCTTGAAAAGCTGAAAGCATACACAACCGCTTATTTTATGATGGACACGAATATCCTCCCTGTATTGCGTATTAATGGATCTAAGCTAACTAGTCGTAGAAATCCCTATACCCGAAATCGGCAGATATTGACCCACGATGTATTGATATTGCTCAAGAAAAGAAAACCCCTTGATGCATTTTGTGTCTTGGCAATTACCATGGAAGATCTGTACCCGGATCCTTCCTGGAATTTTGTTTTCGGGCAGGCTTCCCCTCAAGACGGTGTTGGTGTTTTTAGCTTTGCACGTTATGACCCGGTGTTCTATGGTGAAAAAAGAAGAAAAAATTCCCAAGGGGTTTTGCTTCGGAGAAGTTGTAAAGTCCTGGCGCATGAAACAGGACATATGTTTTCGCTGGCGCACTGTATATACTTTCAATGCCTGATGAACGGCTCTAACCATTTGCAGGAGAGTGATGCACGTCCATTCTCCCTTTGCCCTGTTTGTCTACGCAAACTTCAGTTCGGTATCGGATTCGATGCGGTTGATCGCTATCAGAAACTCCTTGATTTTTATAAAAGGGTGGGTTTTGAGAATGAAGCCGGATGGGTATCAAAACGTTTGAAATGGATTTTGAACTAAAATGACTGTTACTTACTCTGCTTCCCGTTCTTTATTAAGTGCCCGGGCATTTGGGAGAAATTGCGTAAAAATAATCCTCCCTGCCAGAAA
>JAOUGB010000516.1 GCA_029857875.1 Desulfobacteraceae bacterium
ACCATAGTTTAAAGGATCTATGATAAATATGAGCGATTTTCATCCTGACAATGTTGGATATTATGGGAAACCTCTGTCTTCTTTAACCAAAGAGGAACTACTTAAAGCTGTATTGGAACTAACAGAGATAATTCACAATTGCCCTGTAAAAGGCAAATGCTATGAAATTTTAGAACGTATAGAAAAGGAAAAAATAAAAATTAACCCGTAACCGAGAGGCTGCCATGGAGTGATTATTAAGACCCCATTTCTCATAGAGGTGGGGTTTTGTGTTTTTTTTTGAACTAACGAGGATGATAAATGGAAAAAGTTTATGTAGACGATAACTATCAAGCAATTATAATTTGCCCTAAATGCGGATTAAAGAAAAATATTGATGTCAAGGATTTCAGGGATACTCATAAACGTTTGAAGGCCAAATGCCAATGTGGCGAAGTTTTTCGGCTCACCTTGGAATTTCGAAAGCATCACCGAAAAAAAGTCTGGCTTGCTGGTGAATACTTTATCCAGGGAAAAGATGAAAAAGGAGAAATAAACATTGAAGATATTTCATTAGGCGGAATCCGATTTGCCAGTCTTAAGCCACATTATATTTCCAGAAATGATACAGTTGAATTGAAATTTACTTTAGACAATCCAATGAGAACTGAAATCCATACACCCGTTACAGTAAAATGGATCATCGATCACAATGTTGGTGGACAATTTTTCGATCCAAAATCACTTGAAAAGGATTTGGGACCTTATCTGAGTACATAATTTGTCATTGGACAGAAACGTTTCGACAATTATAAAAAATAGGATTACTTAACCTGACACCAGAAAAATATGATATCTGTATATTAATTGTTCTTGTGAATGGTTTAGAGATTGGCAAGGTATCTCATATTTAGCAATTTATGTGCTCGTGGCAAGGAATCGCAACAAAAGAAATAGCAAATCTCTTGAATCTTTCTGCTAAGACAATCGAGTCCCACCGAGAAGGTATCAGAAAAAAAATCGGCATAAAGAACAAAAAGACAAACCTAAGATCCCTCCTTTTGTCCCTCACATAATATAAGTTTTTACCTAATAATAAGCTTATAGTTTTCAGCTATTTACTTTTAGATTATTCGTTAATATTGTTTATCGTACTTTTTTAGCTACTTAAATCAGATTAACCTTTATCCTAAGCCCCGGTTTTTTTCTGAGTTGAATTTGGCAAGTTGATTTCACCTGCGACCGGTTATCCTATTTTGGGTCATGAACATGGTGGCGAAATCTGGCTGGAATCCGAGTTGGGGAAAGGGACCACGTTTTTCTTCACTTTAAAAGACAAGGAGGCTTGAGCATATGGGTTACGAACCTTCAGATATATTGCTTGTGGAAGATGAGCCGGCGCATGCGGAACTTACCAAACGCGCGATTCGAAAGGCCAGAAACACAAACCGGATCCACATTGTTACTGATGGGGAGAAAGCATTTGACTATCTTTACAACCGTGGGAAATATAAAGATAAAGTCAAATATCCCACTCCGGGATTGATCTTGTTGGACATTAAGCTTCCCGGCATCGATGGCATAGAGGTCCTGAAGAAGATCAAGGAAGACCCTAAACTAAAACAAATTCCGGTGATCATGCTGACCACATCGGAACGGGAAGAGGATATTGTCCGATCCTACGAACATTATGCCAACAGCTACCTGACCAAACCTGTAGGGTTCAAGGAGTTTGAGAAAAAGATCATGCAAATTGATTTTTACTGGATGATTCTCAATAAGCCGCCCGTCCTTTAGGAATAAACTTATTTTATATCCCGGAAGGGAAATAAAAGGAGTTTTGACAGTGGAACCGTTGACGCTCGTAATCATTGAAGACGAGAAGGCCCATTTCAGCCTGATGAAGCGGGCCATCGACAAAGAGTTCCCGCATGCCTCGGTGCATCATTTCCAGGAAGCAAACACATGCCTTGAACAGCTTGACAGCATCATTCCCACCGTCATCATAACAGATTACCTTCTGCCCAGTATGAACGGTATCGAGTTTTTGGAGGTCTTAAGTCAAAAAGACAGAGACATCCCGGTGATTATGATCACGGGTCAGGGAGACGAAAATGTCGCCGTACGGGCCATGAAGTTGGGGGCCATAGATTATTTGGTCAAATCCGGGGATTTTTTTACCCTGCTGCCCACCGTAATTGAGAAAGTGGTTCGTAAAAACAGACTCGAACAATCCCTTTTAAAATCCGAAAAACGATTTCAGGATATGGCTGAAAATACATCGGATTGGATCTGGGATGCAATGACTGTGGTGCAGGAATAGGTTTAGACTTAGAGAATTTAAAAGATGCAATTGCTGATGCTTTACCAGACAGCTTAAAGGCAAAACGGAAAGATGGCAATATGGTCACGATTTCGATATGAAATCATCAACTCCAAACCGTTGATACCTGGTACCTTTCCGAGAGGTAGATGTTGGGGAGGCAAGCGAGCCTTTTAGGTGAGCTCGCAGAGCCTCCCCAACTCTGCTGCTCGGGGATCAAGTCTAAAATTCCCCCCCAATCAGATTAATTCAAATAAAAAAGGTGAAGCTCCCCTGTTTAATGAGCCATCGGGTTTTCAGCTGTGGCATAATTTATGGGCAGTCTGCAATATATAGCAAAAATATTAAGCCTAAATTTTTTGCAGATATCACAATGCTTGGAAAATTATTTGCAACCCAAATACTGGCAAGAAATCTGTAATCAACCACGTCCCCTTTTTCCATCAATTCACCCCATACATCACCACCACAATGTGATATGTAAATATTTGAATTTTTTATTAATAC
>JAOUGB010000517.1 GCA_029857875.1 Desulfobacteraceae bacterium
ATGGCGTCCCTGTTGGTATCGATCAGGTGCCACACGTCGAAATCACGCGCGAAATCGCAAGGAGATTCAACCATTTTTACGGTGAAGTATTTCCGGAACCCGAATCGATTCTGACCCAAACCCCCAAAATACTCGGTATCGACCGACGTAAAATGAGTAAAAGTTATAACAATGCCATTTTCTTGTCGGACAGTCCCGACGAAATTGGCGATAAAGTTGCCAAAATGCTGACAGATCCCCAACGCGCTAGAAAAAGCGACCCCGGCGATCCCGATGTATGTAATGTTTATGAGTTTCATAAGCTTTACAGCGACAACCAAACCGTCGAAAGAATAAACCGAGAATGCCGAACCGCTGAAATCGGGTGTGTCGAATGCAAAGAGATCATGGCCCGGCATCTGATTCACGCCCTTGAACCCATGCGTGTAAAGAGAGCATATTATGAAACACGGCCACATCTTGTTGATGACATTATTGAGGATGGATGCGAAAAAGCCCGGAAGGTCGCCCGGCAAACCATGGCAGAAGTGAAAGCAGCCATAAAAATATAAAGTATTACCCATGATAACCCTGACAAAACAAGATGATAGCCATGCAGGAAGAACTCTATAAGGTGCAGATTGATGATATTTTCGAAGGTCCAATGGACCTTTTGGTACATTTGATTAAAAAACATGAAGTGGACATCTATGATATCCCCATTGCACTAATAACAGAACAGTATCTCGAATACCTTCAGTGGATGAAAGCCATAAACATAGATGTTGCCGGTGACTTCATCTTAATGGCATCTACTTTGACGAAAATTAAATCTAGAATGCTCCTCCCGGTTCATGAAGAAGAAACTGACGATGAAGATCCTCGACTGGAGATTGTCAAACCACTTGAAGAATACCTCCAAATGAAGTCAGCGGCCAATGAGCTGATCGCAAGGAATCTTTTGGGAGAAGATACTTTTGTCAGAAATCCGAATCAGGAAAATCACTCGATGGATCAAGTCGGCGAAATTATAAAGGTCGGTCTGTTTGAACTTATCGATGCGTTTCAAACAATACTTGAAAAGATATCTGAACATCGCGGTGTAGATATTATTACCGCAGATACCGTTTCGGTCAGGGACCGAATCGTTCAAATCGTAGAAATTTTCGAAACCCGGAAATCGGTAACCTTTAATGAGCTTTTTCCCATAAATACCGATAAAAGTGAGGTTGTCGTTACATTTCTTGCAATTCTTGAAATGGTCAGGCTCTCATTGATCAATATTGTCCAGAACACTCAAACCGGCATTATCAGACTTTTTTACTTATAATGGAAGATATAAAAAACATTATCGAAAGCCTCCTTCTGGTGGCCGAGGAACCGCTTACGATCGATCGTATCAAGAACATCCTTGCTCTGGATGGGAAAAAAGAAATTCAAAACGCACTTACCGAACTGTCATCTGAATATGAAAATCGAAAAGGGGGATTCTTTTTACGCGAAATTGCCGGTGGATATCAGATCCGTACCCGACCGGAATATAGAGAATGGATTAAACGGCTTATTCAACCCAAACCGTTGCGTCTTAGCAAACCCGCCCTTGAGACACTAGCCATTATCGCCTATAAACAACCTATAATTCGTAGTGATATAGAACATATTCGGGGCGTCGATTGCGGAGGGATTCTTCGCATGCTGCTTGAGAGAAAATTGGTGCGGATTCTGGGGAGAAAGGCGATTCCAGGCCGGCCGCATATTTATGCAACCACAAAACAATTTCTTGAAGTATTCGATTTAAAAAATCTTGAAGATCTTCCAACACCAAAAGAAATTTCTGAACTCAGCCATGCGGCATCAGAAAATATGGATTAAGACGTTGTTTTAAATATGTTAAAAAGTGCTTGACTTAAATTTTTTTAATACCTATATAAATAATGAATATCCTTCAGCGACCTGAAGTAATACTAACTAATATGACTCAACGATTTATTCTTATTAAGGAGTCGTTATGAACCGATCCGATTTAATTAATGCTCTAAAAGACAAAGTGGCGCTTAGTAGAAAAGATGCTGGAAAGGTTGTTGATACGTTTTTCGATGCGTTAAAAGAAACACTTGCAAAAGGTGAACGGGTTGAAATAAGAGGCTTTGGCAGTTTTTCGGTAAAGAATTACAAGCCATACACAGGACGAAACCCAAAAACCGGCGCCCAGATTCATGTCACTTCTAAAAAATTACCCTTTTTCAAGGTCGGCAAAGAATTAAAGGAAAATGTAGATAAGGCATAATAACGGGCGGTTAACTCAGCGGGAGAGTGCTACCTTCACACGGTAGAAGTCACTGGTTCAATCCCAGTACCGCCTACCAGTGAAATCAAGGGGTTATAGGTAATGCTATAATCCCTTTTTGTATGATTCAGCTGATGAACAAATTAACGTAAGTGTCCGTCCGGAAATCACGAATTCCGTTGGGTTTTGACAATAAACCAAGAATTTAAAAGGTTTTTTTTGTTGTATTGCAGTGGTTCATCCGTCTCATAATTCAATACACTGCCATTTGCTTGTTCTACAATGGCTTGACCGGCAGCAGTATCCCACTCCATAGTCGGTCCCAGTCTGGGATATATATCTGCCCTACCTTCGGCCACCAGACACAGCTTTAAAGAACTGCCGGACGAAATAAGTTCTACCTTCGCATGTTGCTTCCTCATGGTTTTCACAAAAGCTTCAAACTCCTTTGAAGGGTGAGAACGACTGCCCACGATGACCAACTGTGAGTCGTGAGCATCCAATGGCCTATCATAATACGGCAATCTATCGGATT
>JAOUGB010000518.1 GCA_029857875.1 Desulfobacteraceae bacterium
TCAAGGGGTCAAGGATTCAAGGGTTTGTTTTCTAAAGACTTTATCAGCGCCTTTAACATTCTTTCGATTTCTGCGATGTCTATTTTTAGTGTACCCAATTCACCTTTTTCAATTAAATTTAAGTCCCCTGATAGTAATATCTGCGCTTCCAACTCGCAAACAGAACCAGATATGTAAAGCATCCTAACGTAATACAAGGTTGTCTTTCTTCCTTTGACTTTTGCCAGGCTTTAAAATCTTTGTAATTCTTTAGCATTTCACTTGAACCCTTGAATCCTTGACCCCTTGTACCCTTTGGAATCACACCTACTCAATTGAGATAACCCACTTATTTTAAAATAATTATCTACAACTAATCGGGAGATAATCCCAAATTCTTTATATACTTAGATTGACATTTTCTTTCTCGCAATGTAAAAAAAACCGGTTTTGTTTAAAAATCGGCGATATGCATGAAACCGATAATCATCAGGATTCGCTGAGTTTGCATATTTGGACAAAGGGTTGCTCTATGAATCAAGAGTTGACAGAGGAAGAAAAAGACGCTCTAAAGCATGTTGCCTTAAAACTTGAAACCTTTGAAAAGCATAGAGGAAATCTAATCCCCATCCTTCAGATGGTCCAGAACAACCTTGCCTATCTCCCTTCTGAGGCCTTAAAAATAGTGGCACAGCACCTCGGAATTCTCGAAAGCGAAGTTTACGGAGTTGCAACGTTTTATAACCAGTTCCGGTTTCATCCACCTGGCAAATACCCGATTAAAGTTTGCCTGGGTACCGCATGCCACGTCAGAGCAGGTGATATCATCCTTGAAAATTTTGAACGTAAACTTGAAATTTCCGACGGCGAAACCACACCTGACAGGAAATTCAGCATAGACAGGGTGGCCTGTGTCGGTTGCTGTGCTCTGGCGCCTGTGGCCATTATCGATGAAACCGTACACGGACATATGGCTCCCAGCAAGGTCGAAGGGCTTCTTTTGCGGATAAAATTACAAGAAGAGATGGAAGAAAGAGAAAAGAAAAAAAATGAGCCCGGACAATCATAAAAACATCGATATGAAATTCAACACCATCCGAAAAGAGGCCGAGAAACGCCGGGCTGCATTCCGGGATGCCCCGATCCCCAAAATCCACATCGGCATGGCCACCTGCGGCATTGCTTCCGGTGCCCTGGAAACAAAAAAAGCGTTTGAAGAAGCCCTTGTTGAAAACAATATTGAAGCCCGTATCCATACTGTGGGATGTTTCGGCCATTGCTATGCAGAACCGGTGGTTATTATCGATCATCCTGATTCCGGATTTCCACCGATATTTTATCACGAGGTCACCCCGGGTAAAGCCAAAATGCTCGTAAAACTCTTTTTGGGAAGCGGCGATCCGCGGTTCGAACACGTTTACGGGGCTACCGAGGAAAACGACCTGATTCCTTCAGTGACCGACTTTTCCAGGTTCAACCAGGAAAAACGAATCGTTATGGAAAAATGCGGACGTATTGATCCCGAAGATATATATGACTATATTGCTGCGGGCGGATATTCAACCCTTGTAAAGGCTTTAAAACTCGATCCTGAAGAAGTGATCAAAGAAGTGACGCACTCTGGTTTAAGAGGTAGAGGCGGCGCCGGATTTCCCACCGGAAGAAAATGGAAACTGGCAAGAAGCGTTGAGGACCCGGAAAAGATTGTGATCTGCAATGCGGATGAAGGAGACCCCGGCGCATACATGGACAGAACCATCCTGGAGAGCAACCCGCATCAGGTCTTAGAAGGCATGGCCATCTGTGCCTATGCAGTCGGTGCTCAAAAAGCGATGGTATATGTCAGATCGGAATATCCTTTGGCTGTCAAACTCATCACAAATGCCATCCAAGAGGCAGAAAAACTGGGGCTTTTGGGAAAAGGAATTTTGGACAGCACTTTTGATTTAAAAACTGATGTGTTTCAAGGATCGGGAGCCTTTGTTTGCGGCGAAGAAACAGCCCTGATTCGATCCATTGAAGGATATCGCGGCATGCCCCGGCATCGGCCGCCGTATCCGGTTCAAAAAGGTCTGTGGAACAAGCCGACGGTGATCAATAATGTAAAAACCCTGGCTTCTGTTCCTCCCATACTGAATCACGGCGCGACCTGGTATAGAGGCATCGGAACACAACACAGCCCCGGAACCGCAATTTTTTCCATTGTGGGAAATGTTGTTCATGCGGGTCTGGTAGAAATTCCCATGGGGGTGTCGTTACGAACTTTGATATTTGATATATGCGGAGGTATTCCGAACAACAAAAAATTCAAAGCGGTTCAGATCGGCGGGCCTTCCGGTGGATGCCTTAACGAAGATTTTCTGGATACACCGATTGATTTTGATTCTCTTACAGAAGCCGGTGCAATGATGGGATCCGGAGGCATGGTGGTCATGGATGAAGACACCTGCATGGTGGAAGTCGCCCGGTATTTCCTCGATTTTACCCAGAAAGAGTCTTGCGGCAAATGCACGTTTTGCAGAATCGGAACCTATCATCTGCTTAAGATACTCGAGCGATTGACCAAAGGAGAAGGACAGGAAGGTGATCTGGAATTGCTGGAAACATTAAGTCAGGATATAAAAACCGGTTCACTTTGCGGCCTGGGTAAAACCGCTCCGAATCCCGTGCTCACTTCCCTTAAATATTTCAGGGATGAATATGAGGCCCATGTCAAAGAAAAACGCTGCCCTGCCCTGATGTGCCGGGCGCTGACCGCTTTTTATTTCGATTTGGAGCTCTGTGCACGCGGCTGTGATGCCTGTGCC
>JAOUGB010000520.1 GCA_029857875.1 Desulfobacteraceae bacterium
CAAAATCGCTTGTGCGACATACAAATTGTATGCCTCCGCGCAATTTTTCGATTTTCTTGACCTTGCGAAAAAATTCTCATTTCTGAACTGGAAACTGAATCTAATCTTTATACTAACAGTATTACTGCCTGTCCCGTAGGTCCGACAGATCGTACTGGGATGGTTAAAATTTTCGTCTTCCTTGATCTTAACGAAAAATCCTATTTTTCGTTGGGGCACTATTTGATAGGGGAAATGGGGAGTTTTTCTTCTAATTCTTTGAATATTAGCGGAATGGATGATTTTTTTTAAAACGGGTGCTGTTTGAGTGGCTTAGGGTTCGTTAGAAAGAACAGGCGCATAGCTGAAATCGCATCTTTAAAAGAAATTACAGATTGCGTATCGAACCTATTGATTTTTCATAGATTGGTTCCTGTTCTTTCTTTACGAACCCTTGCCACGAGTTCACGCGTTTTAAAAAAAGATTATCCATGCAGCGACTTTTTAGAAAATTGTCCCGAGGGCTAATTTAATAGGGTAATGATAAAATTTATACAAGCGCAAAGGAGTTTACATGACTGAACAGAGCGGAGTGATTGTTTATTCAGAAGATGGAAACCTGGTGGTTCCGGATTTTCCGGTGATTCCCTTTATCGAAGGTGACGGCATCGGCCCGGATATCTGGCGGGCTGCCCAACGCGTTCTGGATGCAGCCGTGTTGAGTGTTTTCGCAGACAAACGCAAAATTCAGTGGCTGGAAATTTTAGCCGGTGAAAAGGCCTTCAATCAAACCCAATCCTGGCTCCCGAATGACACCCTGGAAGCCATCAGAACCTATCGCGTGGCCATTAAAGGGCCGCTGACCACACCTGTGGGTGAAGGCATCAGGAGTATTAATGTCGGCCTTCGACAGGAACTCGATCTTTATGGCTGTGTCCGGCCTGTAAAATATATTGACGGTATTCCCAGCCCCATGCTCAGACCTTCGGACGTGGACATGATTATTTTCAGAGAAAACACCGAAGATGTCTACATGGGTCTTGAATGGAAAGCAGGTTCATCGACAGCTCAAAAAATCATCGATCTGGTCAAATCCGAAGACGGCCGAATCATCCGGCCTGATTCAGGTGTGGGATTAAAACCCATCAGCCGTTTTGGAACCCAACGGCTGGTTCGAATGGCCATTGAATATGCCCTTGAACACAAAAAACAAAGCGTTACCATTGTTCACAAAGGAAACATCATGAAGTTCACCGAAGGGGCGTTTCGAAACTGGGGATATGAAGTCGCCAAGGAAGAATTCGGTGATAAGACCATTACCGAAGCGGAACTGTGGGAGAAATACGACGGCACAATTCCTTCGGACAAGGTCGTGGTCAAGGACCGGATCGCGGATGCCATGTTTCAACAGATTCTTTTACGTCCCGCAGAGTATGATGTACTGGCCATGCCTAACCTGAACGGGGACTACATGTCTGATGCGCTGGCTGCCATGGTGGGGGGACTCGGAATGGCGCCGGGGGCCAATATCGGCGACGGTATTGCCCTTTTTGAGGCAACCCATGGAACTGCCCCGAAGTATGCTGGACAGGATAAAGTCAATCCCGGTTCACTGATCCTTTCCGGGGCCATGATGCTCGACTACATGGGCTGGAAAGCGGCTGGAGACCGTGTCAGGGAAGGACTGGAAAAAGCCGTGGCGCAAAAGCGGGTCACCTATGATCTGGCACGGCAAATGGAAGGCGCCGTTGAAGTCAAATGTTCGGAATTTGCCGAGGAAATTGTTCGACAAATGTAGCTCCTTAATTTAGTGTCCATCCATAGATCTATATTGGGCACAAGTTAATAACCACCCTTAGAAAGGGTCTTTATAAAAATTTATTCACCGCAGAGCCGCAAAGAGCGCAGAGCTTTTGGTTTTTTTTGCTTTTCGCTGAGACGCCGAAAAGCAAAACGACTCAACCCTTCGGGTAATAAAATGCCCGTATTGGCACCTTGCAACCAAAGAATTGATGCCTTTTGTCGTTTTCGCAGCGCAAGCTGCTTAGTGCTTTTCCATTGCCGTCCGCTCAACGGCAATGGAAAAATTATTATTCTCTGCGTCCTCTGTGACTCTAGCGAAGCTCCCGTCAAAACGGGGACAAGCGGGCGGTGAATATAAACTCACATGAACTTAATATTATGTGTCAGAACATTGAGTTAAAATATGGAAGGCAAAAAATCTCCCTTCCCTTTCCGGACCGGGCGGACATCTTTCAAATCCATGAACCGGATAAAAAAATAACGCCGTCTTTGTTCGCCTCCAGGGTCCGTGAAGAACTCGAACGCTTGAATCCGGATTTTTCAGATATTGCCATCGTTGTCGGCGATAAAACCCGGCTGTGCGGTTATCCTGAATATTTGCCGGTTCTGCTCAACACCCTGGAAAACGTTGGCGCTGATCCGGACCGAATGACCATATTTATCGCCTACGGTACACACGCTCCGCAGACGGACAAAGAATGTCTTGAAGCATATGGAACTGTCTATCAAAATGTTCGGTTCGTCCATCATGACTGTGCGGATGACAAATGCTTTGTAAATTCCGGACAAACCTCCCGCGGAACATCGGTGATGATTCGGCGCGATATTGTTGAAACCGGTTTTTTAGTCACCTTCGGCGCCATCTCACACCATTATTTCGCCGGTTACGGCGGCGGCCGAAAGCTGATCTTTCCAGGACTGGGTCAAAAAGAGTCGATCTATCAGAATCACGGATTGTTTTTGGATCGAGAACCACAAACCCTTT
>JAOUGB010000519.1 GCA_029857875.1 Desulfobacteraceae bacterium
GCTGCAATGGCATGTGAAGCTCAAATGATTGCCTTGAATAGAGAGGTTGCATGAAAGATAAAAAGCTCGACAACATTGAAGTCCTGTTGAAACGTCCCGAGGTTCAGGAAGCGACCAATAATATTAACCGGGAGCTGGTTGAACGAAGGGAATATGTGCCCCCCAAATGCAAAGCATTTGAACACCCTTACACCCTGTTGAAGGATAGTGACCGTTTTAAGTTCAATATTGATAAGGAAGCAAAAAAACATCTGTCGGACATTATCCATAATAAGGTACAGACCATTGAAGGTTTATATTCACCTGAAGAGTCATTTAGAGACCGATACTGCAAAAGGCGTAACATTGGTATTGTATTTTCAGGGGGGCCGGCTCCCGGAGGTCATAATGTGATCGCCGGATTATACGATGCTGCGAAAAAGGCAAATCCGAAAACCAAAATTTATGGTTTTTTGCTCGGCCCGGATGGAATTGTCGAAAATGAAGCCATTGAAATAACCGGCAGCCTTGTTGATGCATACAGAAACCTTGGCGGCTTTACCATGATAAAAACCGGCCGAACGAAAATAGACACCAAAAAAAAGATGGCCCTGTCCAAGGAAACCTGCAAAAGGCTTGGGCTGGATGCCCTGGTCATCGTAGGGGGGGATGATTCAAATACCAATGCAGCATTTCTGGCCCAGGAAATGATCGGAGACGGTGTCCAGGTTATCGGCGTTCCTAAAACCATTGATGGCGATATACAGGTCAGAGATGCTCAAGGTCAAGTTTTATGCGCCATGTCGTTCGGTTTTCACACCGCCGCTAGGGCATTTTCAAACGCTATCAGCAATTTGTGCACGGACAGCAGTTCAGATGTCAAATACTGGCACATCTGTAAGGTGATGGGAAGGGTCGCCAGCCACCTGGCACTTGAAGTTGCCCTGCAGACCCATGCCAATATGACCCTTATTGGTGAAGATCTTTGTAATTACATCGATGAAAAGAGAATTGAAGAAGCGGCAAAAGAAAATGATATCGATTACACTGCCTATGGGATGACACTCAGGCATCTGTCTCGTGTGATTTGTGACGGCATCGTCAGAAGAGCTGCTGTTGGGAAAAACTACGGTGTCATTATTATTCCAGAGGGGATACTGGAGTTTATCAATGAAATACAGATTTTTATCATAAAACTCAACACCATTATTGCGGAATATAACGACACCCATGATACGGATTTCCATACGGATTTCCCGGCGCTTGAAGATAAGCTGGAATATTTGCGGAGACTGGCCAGGGTTTCAAGGGAGGATCGTCGCTTTTCCGTATGGAATACACGAGATGATGATCTGTTTAATGATATTCCTGAATTTTTTCAGGAAGGTCTTCTCATGGAAAGAGACAGTCACGGCAATTTTCAGTTTTCCCAGGTTAAGACTGAAAAGGTGCTCATGGGACTGGTGAATGACTACCTGAACATTTTAAAAGAGAACGGGTCGTATAAAATTGGAATAGAAAAATCCTATTACCGGAAGGTGTTCGAAAAAGGCGGGCTTGATCCGGATTACTTTGGTCCCATTATTTTCAAAAATTATGATGATGCCGAGTTTTTGCTGGTTAAATCTTCAATAATATCCGTAAAAACTCTCAAACAGGCCCTTGAAAAGGAACAGGTAATTTCAGAAGCGGAAGAGATTCCAGCGCCTGTTGAAAAGATTTTTCAGAAATCCGTGCCAAAATTCAAAACGCAGATTCATTTTTATGGATATGACGGCAGGGGCAACGATCCGACACGTTTTGACTGTAACTATACATACAACCTGGGGTTAACGGTTTTCAGCCTGGTTGCCAATGGTTCTACAGGTCAGATGGCGGCCATAAAGAATTTGGAGAAGGATTTTTCAGAATGGGAACCCATTGGAATTCCCATCGCGCCGTTGATGCATCTTGAAGAAAGAAAAGGGAAGCTTACGCTTGTTTTGGAAAAAAGTCTGGTTGAAGTCAATTCCACATCTTTTAGAATTGTAAAGGCGTTTAGAGAAAAATGGCTTGCTGCAATTCCAGGTGACGATAACTATAGACGGCCGGGCCCCATAAGGTTTACCGGAAAAAGCGAAGAAGACCGGCCGATCACACTGGTTTTGAATGCACTGGGTTAAGTTTTAATTTTTATAAAAGGAAGACATCATGAAAATAAGAACATTAATGGTTTCCGATCCAATTACCATAACGGAAAACGCCTCGATACAGGATGCCATCGAACTGATGAAGATTAACTCCATCCGGCATCTTCCTGTTGTTTCGAAAGATAATCAACTAAAAGGTTTTATTACCCTTGCGGACTTAAAGCAGGGCCTTATTCCCTCCATGTTGGGTGAGGTTTCACTCTGTGATTTGATTATAAAAAATCCCATCGTCGTGAGGCCGGATGACGACATAGAAGTTGCGGCTCAGCTGATATACAAGCATAAAATCGGTGGAATGCCGGTGGTGGAAAACCATAAACTGGTTGGCATCATTACGGCAACGGATATCCTGCGGACGTTTATCGATATGATGGGGTTTCTCACCGCGAGTTCACGCATTGATTTGGTTGTAGGAGATAAACCGGGTTCCTTTAGAAATGTCTTACAGATTATCAACGATAATGGCGGAGACATCATTAATGTGGGGATGACGGCTCAGAAAGCCAGCAAAAGAGAGTATTACTTCCGGCTTCTGCCTTGCAATACAGAGGTTATCAGACAAGCCCTGGAAAAAGACGGATATCAGGTGTTGCAAGTTA
>JAOUGB010000521.1 GCA_029857875.1 Desulfobacteraceae bacterium
ACCACAACATCTTTGTTTTCTCGGGCCAGATGGCTTGCAATATGAAATCCGACTTCACCGGCACCAACTATTATTACTTTCAATTGTCTTTCTTCCTTTAGTAGTAAACCGCATTCATTGAACGCAGGTTTAATTTACCCCCTAAAAAAGGAGTGTCATTTTTATTGGAAAATTTCTGACTTCCGGTTTAGAAAATTACGCGGACGCCGCCCAGGTCCTGTATGGAAAACGAATGCTTTTCTTCGGGTGCTCCGATAAAAATATTGTTTATCGGTACCCCGAATTCTTTGGACACTGCGTCAACGATTTCTGAACTGAATTTTTCTTTACGAACCACCAGATTAGATTTCAATGTGGGATATATCTCTTTGAGTGTATCCAGGCTGTCCTGAATATCCTGTTCTTTATTGTGTTCCGGATGATTATAGAGGTGTAAAACAATCACCGATCTGCTCGATTCGTTCTTCAAGATGTACATGAAAGCCGTATTCAATCTGGCAAGATTCCCGCCACGGGTAAAGAGCATTACCCGCTGTTCGGTTATTGCAGTGATGTTATCGATAATGCTGGTTCGCCAGAGTAAAATCCGGGTCATGAGGTTATTCAACACCTGCAAAACACCTCTCAATATGGGAATCCGAAGATACATGAGAACAACCAGAAAAACCGTTGGAATAAAGTACTGCATGAAAAACAAGAGGTTTTTATAATCAATAACCACATTTCCGAGCATACCTAAAGTAGTGGCGGTTATGGCAACGAGAATGGTCATCCATCCCGCACGGTAGGTTCGTTTAAGTTCTTTGCGTCTTATTTTTAAAAGTATGTTCCCGATGCCAAAAAGGGTCATGACGCCTAAAAAGGAAATGGTATAGACCCCTGCCAGAGAAAGCAGACTTCCTTTTGTAACCAGAAGGATTGATGAACAGAGGATAAAAAAGCTGACAATAATGCGATGGGAAGTTCCTCTTCGGTTCTTTTTCAACAAAAATTGTGGCAGGCACTGATCTAGGGCCATACGCTGTACGAGGCCGGTAACCCCCACAAAACTGGTCAAAACCGCCCCCGAAAGTACCGCAGCGGCATCTATAACGACGATCAACGTTAAAGTATCACCGCCCATATGATGGGCCATCTCTGCGAGGAGATAATCTTTGTTGGAAATAATCTGTTCCAAGGGTAACAAATTCAGGGATAAAACGGAAATTAAGGGGTTAAATACGGCCACGGTAATCAACATATTGCGCAAGGTCTTACGGAAAACACCCACATCCTGCTCTTCAACAAAATTTGCCGAACTTTCAAACCCACTGATGCCCAGCAAAGCAGCAGAAAATCCCAAACAGACTGCGATCAAAAGGTCTTGTCCCATGGGTAATGTGGCAAGGTTCCCTTTGAAAATGTGAAAATCCGAAGGGATGCTGATAAACCCAAAAACACAAAAGACCGTCAATGTCGAAATGTGAAAAATAAAGATGGTCAAGGCGACCACCGCGGATTCGGTGATCCCGATGATGGCCAGTACCGCAAAGATGCCAAGAACAATGATCGTACCCTCAATAACGCCAAATGTTGGAGATATTGAATGCAAATACTCAACAGCGGTTTTGGATGAAATCACCGCTGTGGCAATATAAGAAAGGATGGTCATGCAGGCCGCCAGCGCAGCGGCAAATTTGGAAGTGCTGTTGAGAAGGCAGTTATAGGTTCCACCGTTTAGCGGAAGGGCTTCCACCACTTCAGTATAAACTTTCTTATAAAGATACAGGAGTATAACAACCGCCAGCAGAACCACCGGCGCAAGAACTCCGGCAAAAACCGCAGCGATAGCAGATACATACAGGCAGGAAGAGGAAATATCATTCACGCAGATCCCGGTGGCCAGCCATTGATTCAACCGTTTTTTGGGAGCAGATCCGGAGAACAATTCCTCGGGTGAATGTTCCAAAACCCTTTTAGCTTTTAAATCATCACTCATTATTGCTTAAAATGTTTGACTTACCATAAGGAAATTTGATTAACTCGTAAAAAGTCATAAATTCGGTTTCTTATGGATTCGTCAATATCATCCCCTTTTTTGTCCAGACAAGTCAAGGGTATCATTCAACGTGTTTCAAGAAGAATCAGAAGACTGAATCCAAAAATACCTCAGGCCGCGGTGCCTGTTTGTTATTGTTTTATGCTAACCCTTGAAAACACATCATCTCCCAGACCGGACACGACGCCATCTTTTAAATAGTGGTATCCGACAGCGGCAATCATGGCGGCATTATCGCCGCAAAGCTCGACGGAAGGAATATGAACCGTCAATCCTTTGCGTTTGGCATCATGCCTGATCTTTTCCCTCAAACGGTTGTTTGCAGCCACACCGCCCACCATGGCAACATGGTCGCATCCTTTGGCAATTGCAGCATGAACAATTTTATAAGACAAAACATCCACCACTGCCTCTTGAAATCCAGCCACAATATCGGGGATCCGGTACAAGTAATTATCACTATGAATCTGGATATATCGCCTTACAGCGGTTTTAAGTCCGCTAAAACTAAAATCAAAGGTTGATTTATCTATAAACGGCCTGGGAAAGGAAATATTTTCAGGTTCTCCTTTTTGGGCGAGACGCTCGATTACAGCACCCCCCGGATAGCCGAGGCCAAGCATTTTGGCCACCTTATCATAGGCTTCTCCGGCAGCATCATCTCTTGTCTGTCCCATAATTTCATATCTGGTGTGAGAAGTGACATGGTAGATGCTGGTATG
>JAOUGB010000522.1 GCA_029857875.1 Desulfobacteraceae bacterium
GGAACATCTTTTGGGTGAAGAATCTGATGTTGACGAAGAAGTCGCCAAATACAACAAGGCTGTCTCTGAAATTGAAAATCAGGTCAAAAATGCTCAGGATCTTGTTTCCGAAAAGCTGGAACAAATCAGCATTGTCTCGTCTGAAGTGGAAGCGTTCAATCAGAAAACCATCGATCTCAGGCTTGAACTCACCGCCTTAAATGCCAAACTGGAAAACAGCAATAACACGTTAAAGCGTCTAAAAGAATTCCAAAACGATGGAATTCAAAGGATCGAACAAATTTCAAAAGAGCTTATTCAAAAAAAACAAAGAAAGCACCATTTAGAAGAAAAAATACAAGAATATGAACAGACGCTTTCCGGTATGTATGATGACATGAAGCTTCTTGAGAAAGCACTTGAAAATAATGAGGCAGATTACAATGCAATTGATGCAAAACTGAAAGAAAGCGACAGTACCCTATCAGAAATCCAAAACGAGCGAGAAAAAATTCTTCAAAAAATACGTATGATTGAGCTTGACCAGTCGCAACGGCTGATTAAACGTGAAAATATTACCAACCGATTGGAAGAAAGCTATCATCAACCCATTCCGGTTCTCAAGTCAGAATTTGAAGATCCTGCAATCGGCATTGATTTACGTGTAGATGAAATAGAAGATGAACTCACACGAACCAAAAATAAAATAGCACAATTTGATGATGTTAATCTGGGTGCCATAAAGGAATATGAACAGCTCAAAGAGCGATTTGATTTTCTCACTGAACAGCGTGAGGATCTTGTGAAAGCAGTCGGTGATCTTCACAAGGTGATTAACAAGATAAACAGAATCAGCCAGGAACGATTTCTTAAGGCTTTCGACGAGGTCAACAGTAAATTGAAAGAAGTATTTCCCCGCCTTTTCGAAGGCGGTTCTGCCAGACTTGTCCTTACAGAACCTAACGACCCCCTTGAAACCGGTGTAGAGTTTATGATACACCCGCCCGGGAAAAAGCTGACAAGGATGAGCCTTCTTTCCGGCGGAGAAAAAGCACTCTCCGCCATCGCTTTGATCTTCTCGATTTTTTTAATTAAGCCGGCAACTTTTTGTCTCATGGATGAAATTGATGCGTCCCTCGATGAGATCAATGTCTTTCGTTTTAATGATTTGTTGCAAATCATCGGGGAAAAATCCCAGATAATAATGATAACGCACAATAAAAAATCAATGGAATTTGCAGATACCCTTTTCGGTATAACCATGGAAAAAAAGGGGGTTTCCAAAATCGTATCGGTAAACTTGAACCCCAAAGAAGATGATAAGAAAACAGGAAATGAGGAAAAAATACCAGACCTCAAGTTAGAGGCTTCGCCTCAATTGGCCTCCGGCCAGTAGGGCCTACGCCCAGAGGGAATGATGGAATGCCGGAATAATGGGTACAGAGATAATGCAATGTTGGTAAATGATAAAATTTGTGGCTACGATAAAACTAAAAATGGACAATATCCTTTTAAAAATCAACCTTCCAGTCTTCCACTATTCCATAATTCCATATTCGAGGAAAGCGTTCAAGCCTCAAAAAATGTCCTATACTTTCATTAAGTTTTAGAAATTCCGTAATGTTATGGCACTCAACTGGTTCAAAAAAAAGAAACACAAGCAGGAAGAAAAAACATCTTCCGATCAGAAAATTGACGAAGCTTCGGAAGCATTTGAAACTGAAGATGTTGCTGATACCCAGCCTTTCAGAGACAATGGTGAACCTGAACACAAAGACTTAGAAAACGAAATAGCCCCTCCTCTTCCCGCCAATGACCAGAAGACCGATCAGGCTGCTCCTAAAAAACCATCAGGATTTTTTAAACGTTTAAAAAACGGTCTCTCCAAAACCCGCGAAATCCTTACAACCGACATCAATGATCTCTTTACCGGCAAGAGAAAAATTGATGATGAATTGCTGGAGGAACTTGAAGAGCTTTTAATCACTTCCGACATCGGGGTTCAGACAACCATGGACCTTATCCAGAGCATCTCCATAAAATCTTCGGAAATATCGGGACCCGATCAACTCAAAAATGTTCTTCGAGAGAAAATTCTGGAGTTGCTGAACGCAACAATGAAGCCGTCTCAAGAAATTGTGGACAAACCCCATGTCATCATGGTTATCGGCGTCAACGGTGTTGGTAAGACAACCACCATCGGAAAATTGGCCGCGAGATTTTCCGCTTCGGGAAAGAAGGTGATCATCGCTGCCGCCGACACGTTCAGGGCTGCGGCAATAGAACAGTTGACGATATGGGCTGACAGGGCCGGTGTAGACATTATAAAACACAAGGACATGTCAGATCCCGCGGCTGTCGCATATGACGGCATTCAAGCTGCTGTTGCCAGAGATGCGGATATTGTTCTTGTGGATACCGCAGGAAGACTTCATACCAGAAAAAACCTCATGGAGGAACTAAAAAAAATAAAACGTACCATTTCGAATAAGCTTCCAGGAGCGCCCCACGAGATACTTCTGATTCTCGATGCAACAACCGGTCAAAACGCTTTGTCCCAAGCCCAATTATTCAATGATGCCCTCGATGTCACAGGAATCGCCCTTACTAAACTTGATGGAACAGCCAAAGGCGGGATTGTCGTCAGCATCTGCAATGCTCTTGAAATTCCTCTAAACTATATTGGGGTTGGCGAAAAAATAGAAGATCTCCAGGAATTTGATCCAGCTGAATTTGTGAACGCTCTTTTTTAGAACTGGAGTTAATAACTCAAATTT
>JAOUGB010000523.1 GCA_029857875.1 Desulfobacteraceae bacterium
CAATCTGGACACCTTCCTGGTTAAAAAACCGCGTATTTTTCAGTCATTTTTATCCCACTCTACAAAAGACGGTATTTCAGTTATCGAAGGAAATCGTGGATTATACGATGGTATTGATATCCATGGTAGCACCAGCACCGCAGAATTGGCCAAGCTTCTTAAGGCACCTGTTGTACTCTGCATCGACTGCACAAAATCCACCCGAACCATGGCGGCGGCTGTGCTGGGGTGTTTGAAGTTCGATCCTGATGTTGCCATAAAAGGGGTGATCCTGAATCGGGTGGCGGGACTCCGGCATGAAAATGTTCTTCGGAAAAATATCGAACAGTATTGTAATATTCCGGTACTGGGTGCGATTCCGAAACTCGACTGGGAAAAATTTCCGGAAAGACACTTGGGGCTGGTTCCAACCCCGGAACACGGCTGTGCAATGGATGCCATTCATGATGCATCCAAAATAGCTGCTCGTTATCTTGACCTTAAAGCGTTGGCCGAAGTTTCCGTTAATGCCGTCCCACTTGCTGCTCCGGAAGCTGCACAAGGGAAGATCCGGCATGAAACCCGCACGCAGTATCCACGCCGAAACGGGATCTCCGCTTCGCTCCCACCGGTTCCCCTCATCGGTATCATCAAGGATTCTGCGTTCCAATTCTACTATCCGGAAAATATCGAGGCACTTCAGTCAGCAGGGGCAGAAACCATGATGATCAGCCCCTTTACAATCGATGTCATCCCGCAAGTGGACGCCTTGTATATTGGCGGCGGATTTCCTGAAACCCATGCCAAAGAACTGACAAACAATGTAACATTCAGAAGACAATTAAAAGATCTTGCAGAAAAAGGGCTTCCTATATATGCGGAGTGCGGTGGTCTTATGTATCTCGGGGAAAAGCTAGTTCTGGACGAAGGGACCTTCCCCATGGCCGGGGTGCTTCCGGTCGTATTTGGATTTTCCAAAAAGCCCCAGGGGCACGGGTACACGGTGGTTTCAGTGGAACATGAAAATCCCTATTATAAAATCGGTTCTGAAATTAAAGGTCATGAGTTTCACTATTCGAAAGTTTTAGAATGGCGTGGAGCAGATAAAGATCTGGCCTTTGGTATGAAACGTGGAACCGGTTTTTTGAATAAGCGGGACGGGGTCTGTTATAAAAATGTTCTGGCCACCTATACCCATATCCATGCCCTTGGCACGCCTTTATGGGCCGAAGCTATGGTCCGCAATGCGATGGCCTATAAAAATAACCGTTCAGGGTTCAAAGTTCAGGGTTAGATATATCATTTAATCTTCCATCAACCCTTGAACGGTGAACCCGAAACCTGTAAATGCAACCCAAAAAAGCAAAAAAGGGGAAATCATCTCTAAAAAACGATTGCCCCTTTTTATTTTTTTAACCCGTACTATTCTTTCTCGTCTTCTCCGCCGTGGCACTGTTTACAGGTCACCGGCGCTGCGCCTTTATCTTTTGATTTCAACTTCATTTTCTTGTTGAAATCCTTGTGGCATCCTTTGCAATTATCATGTATGGCATTGGCATGATATTCACGTTTTTGCTCTTTTTTCAGCCCTTTTGCTTCTTTTCCTTTAATATATCCAGGTTTTTTGTGGCACTCGATGCAGTTTTTGACTTCGTCGCCTTCTTTCAGGTTTTTTAAGGGAACCGATTTTCCATCTTTATCCTCGTGATGACATTCTCCGCAGCCTTTTTTATAAAGTTCAGGATGCTTTTCTGCATATTCTTTCATATGCTTTTTGTGTGTAAATGTCTGTATACCCTTGGTGTGTTTTTCATATGCCTTGTTTTCCATCTTGATTTCATCTTTAAGCTCTTTTCCGGCATAGACTCCGGTGGTGATAAAGAGGGTTGCTATTACCGTGATCGCTGCAATTATCCAGTATCTTTTGCTCATAACCAATTGTCATCCCCTTTCATTTTCTGTTTGAGTTGTGCTAACAAAACGCAGAGATAACTATCAACTGAAAATTTATCTGTCAATATTAAAAATGGGAAATAGGAATAAGAAAATAGATAACCGCAAATGGACGCAAATGAACATAAATATTATTATTTCAATTTGCGTTTATTCGTGTTCATTCGTGGTTTCCCTTATCCTCTTTGCTCTTTTCTCTATTAAATACCTAATTATTATCGTCTTCTTCCGGTTTCTTTTTTCCGAAAATTCTCGCACCGACAATGCTGATTTCATAAAGCACCATCAGAGGCAACGCCATCATAATCTGCGTTACAACATCCGGAGGCGTTAGAATGGCAGCACCTATGAAAAACAAAAGGAGGGCATATTTTCTGTTTTTCTTTAAAAAACTTACGGAAACCATGCCGAGTTTGGCAAGGAAGGTAATAATCAAAGGAAGTTCAAAAACAAGCCCAAAAGCAAGTAGCAATTTTGAGGCAAAACTTAAATATTCCCGCATGGATGGGAGTGGCCGTATAATTTCAGAGGCAAACCCTAAAAAAAACTTAAAGCCGTAAGGAAATACGATAAAATATCCGAAAAATGCGCCGCCGACAAAGAAAACAGTGGATAGAAAAACAATGGGGACCATCAAACGTTTTTCCTTGTCATACAACCCCGGTGCGACAAACATCCAGAACTGATAAAAAATGACAGGAACGGCCAGAATAATGCCGGAAAGAAATGCGACCTTCAAGTAAGTAAAGAAAGCTTCAGGAAGGCTGGTAAATATAAGCTTGTCACCGGTTTGCATGACCCCGATCAAGGGGCGA
>JAOUGB010000029.1 GCA_029857875.1 Desulfobacteraceae bacterium
AACCGTACCTTTCAAAATACCCTTGACGATAAGCCTTCCATTGGTAGAGACTGTACCATCTATAGTTAGGTCTTTATCAATGATGGAAAAATCCTCCGATATATTTTTCACAATTTATCTCCTGCAACAGTTCATTTCAAAGTAATGGTGTCTCCCTTTTCAACGTTTAACTGACGGCCGGCATTGTCGCAATTCAGTGCAATTTCAAGGTATCCGAAGCTCCCGATAATAGCAAGAGGACATCCCGATCCTACGTCTGTATAGCTGCGGGATAAACTTTTAATTACAGTTTTACCTATTTTGATTTCAAGTCTATCTTCAGAGCCGTTCTTAACAATTTTATTGAGACAATTTTCATTAATATTAGAAATACAGTTCCCAAATCGATCGATGGATATAATCGTCCCTATAAGTTCATCTTTATCAGAAATATATGGTTTAGGGATACTCAGACGGATAAGATCTTGCACGCCCAGGTGTGGGCCTAATTTTTCAATGGGAACACCCTTGGATATGTGGGAACCAACAGGCGCAAAAATATCCCGCCCATGAAAGGTCTGGCTTATGGAATTTAAGAAGTACCGGGTGTTCTCGACGCGAACGATCGCGTCAACCTCTCCTTCATCCATTAGAAGGGTTAACACACCATTATCAGGTGCAAGGAAAATATGACCCGACAATTTAACGGCAACGATTGAACGGTTCCCGCCAACCCCCGGATCTACAACAATGATATGTACCGTGCCTTTGGGAAAATATCTATATGAAGATTTGATGAGATAGGCCGCTTCGATCAAATCCTGCGGATCGATATAATGACAGACATCAACAACTACGGCAGAAGGATTTATAGAAAGGATTGCACCTTTCATGACACCGACATAGGCGTCTTCAGTGCCAAAATCTGTAAGGAGTGTAATAATCGACATAATTAAGTGGTGATGGCTTCGTAAGAATCCATTTTTTAATTTTTTACGAAACCAACCATCATTGAAACATTCTTTTCTGAAAGCTGAATCCGAGGTGCTTGTACGCCGCTTCCGAAGCCTTTCTTCCTGAAGATGTTCTTGTGACAAGCCCGACTTTTAATAGATAAGGTTCTATGACATCCACCAGCGTATCCGTTTCTTCCTGGAGGGTCGCTGCGATGGCTTCAATTCCCACCGGACCGCCTTTATAAAATTCGATGATTGTTTTCAGATATTTACGGTCAAGATCGGTTAAACCTTTTTCATCTACACCTTCCAGAACCAGCGCCGCTTCAACGGTCTTTTTTGTAATGATTCCGTCTGCCCGCACCTGTGAATAATCCCTGACTCGTTTAAGAAGTCTGTTTACAATCCGTGGCGTCCCTCTGGATCGACTTGAAAGCTCGTTTGCTCCTTCATCATCAACCGTGACCTTTAGCAGAGCAGCCGAACGTCGGATGATTTTTGCCAAATCCGCTTCATTGTAAAAATCAAGACTTCTGAAAATACCGAACCGGTCGCGCAGGGGTGCAGATAAAAGTCCCACCCGGGTGGTAGCACCAACCAGAGTAAAGCGATTCAAACGGTACTTGTGACTGCGGGCATGTATCCCCTTGTCAAATACAAAGTCCACGGCAAAGTCTTCCATGGCAGGGTATAAAAATTCTTCTACAATCTTGGGTGTTCTGTGAATCTCGTCGATAAACAGGATATCCCTGTCTTCTAAATGGGTTAGAATACCGATGAGGTCTCCACCTTTTTCAAGGGAAGGGCCGGACGTTGATGTAAGATTACCCCCCATTTCATTTGCGATAATGTGTGCCAATGTCGTTTTTCCAAGACCGGGTGGTCCATGAAAGAGGATGTGATCAACCGGTTCCTCGCGTTGTATCGCTGCTTCAATTGCAATTTTAAGCGCTTCCACAACTTCATTTTGGCCGACATAATCTGCAAATTGTTCAGGTCTTAAAGACAGGATCTCCGGCTCTTGATCCATCGGAAGGCAGGATCCTGTAAGAATATCCTGTTTGTCGGAAGAATGTGTTAGTATGTCATCCGTCATTTGCTTAACCGTTCTAAATGGATAGATAAAACTGCATGGTCATCGACCTGCCCGCTCGTGCCTTGCAATGGCAGGCGGGTCAGCTTCGAGCATCTTCCTCACGGTATACTTCTTCAAAGAGTTCTTCCGGGGTTGATATATTGCTGTTCCGTTTCATGGCATCGGTGATCATCTGTTTTGCATCTTTTATCTTGTAACCCAACTGATCTACAAGTACATCCAGAACCTGTTGAGACAAATCCTCGACGATGGGAATCTCTTCCTTTTGAGACTTTCGAATGAGCGCAAATTTATCCATCTTCCCTTCAAGAGTGGCAATAATCTTGCGTGCTGTACGGTCGCCGATACCTTTTAACTGTTTAAGCTTTTGAACATTTTTCGATTCGATGGCTCTTGCGATATCACGAACAGGAATATCTAAGGCTTTAACAGCCTTCAAGGCACCGACGGCTTCAACAGAAATGAAATATTGAAAAAATTCCTTTTCGACTTCAAGATTAAAACCGATCAGAACCGGCTTCGGTTGCCGTTCGGTTTGCTGGTGATAAATATAGAGAGAGACCGGGTCGCCCACAGACTTTGCCCTAAATGTGTTCATTACAAATGCAGGGAGCAAAACTTCATATCCAACCTGATTTGCCAGAACAAGTATCCGATCATCCCCCTTTCTTAAAAGTTTTCCTTCAAGATAGCCGATCATTGCACTTAGTTTTTTCCCTTTTGTACGGTGTCCTTTGCGCGAAGCGATCATTGTAACGGAATAATCCCAAAAGCGCCAAACCCATTGCATCGGAAGCGTGGTAAGGACGGATAGGCGTTGTCAGGTTCAATAAACTTCTAACGGTTTTTTCAAGCTGCATTTTAGTTGCATTGCCGTTTCCGGTCAATACCTGTTTGGATTCACGAACGGGAACTTCGATGACAGGTACCTCCATCCGGCATCCGGCAAGGAGGATAACACCTGTAACCTTTCCCAATGTAATTCCGGCATTCGGGAATTTTTCAACGGAAAATACATCTTCCACAACCATAAGGTCAGGTTTTTCGTCTTTTAAAACCGTAAGAAGATTTGAAAAGATTTGATCAAGGCGGCTCGGTAAAGGAAGATTTTTTGAGGTATGAATACTACCGAAGGAGAAGCCATCAACTTTGAGCCCCATTCCTCTGACGATTCCGACACCCGTTGCAGATAGGCCTGGATCAACACCGATAACTTTTATCATCCCATGCTCTTTTCTTGATACAAAGTGCCGGGTGTCAAGAGAGAGATACGGTCCGCAATTTTTGTATCATGTATCCTGAATCCAGCATCTGGTATCAAGCAACAACCCGTCAAGGTCCAATTCCTTTTAATTTGCGTTCGGCGATTTTTGCCTCATTTGATTTTGGGTATTTTTTAATAAGTTCTGATAAAATCAGACGCGCATTTGATTTATCTCCCAAATTAAAAAAAGCAAATCCCTGTTTTAAAAGTGAAGCCGTCACTTTATTCCCTTTTGGGTATTTTTCGATTACCGTCTGATATTCCAGGATCGCTTTCTCATACCATTTTTCACGATAGTAAATTTCACCGATCCAAAACTGGGCGTTGTCAGCGTTTTCTGACTTGGGAAATTCTTTTAGTAATTTTTGGAATCCTTCCCGGGCGGTGTTAAAATCACCTTTATCATATGCCTCTTTTGCAGACCTGTATACATCATTTTCTGAAAGTTTATGTTTGACTTGTTTCCCGGATGTTGTATTTGAAGCCGGCTTCCCTTTTTGAATGGCTGCTGTTGATTCAAAATTCAGATACTGCTCCAGACGTTCGATACGGTCTTTATTTAAACTTGTGGTCTTATCAATACCCTCTAATTTAATCTCTCTTTTTTCGGATAATTCTGCAAATGCGTTTATTTTCTGTTTCAATAAATAATCTGTCTCTTCAAGTTTTCCTTTTAATATTCTTATTTCTTCCTGGAGTTCTTCAATGGTTGCATTTTGGCCCGCAGTTTTGCTTCTAAGCTCTTTGTCATACTGCTCACGAACATTACGGTATTCCTCTAATTTTACTTCGAGTTTTTTATTTTTTTGTTCTGCTTCCGTATAGCGCTGTTCTGCTTGAGCCAGTCGATCATCCAGCGTCATTACATCCCTTTGCAGCGCGCATCCGGACAATATGATCGAACACAGTAAGAAAATGAATACCTTTTTTTTCATGGCAGGATTACACTTAAAGGGCTCAGCCCCTGTGGGGGATATTGGGATAACAGCGGTGTCGATCAAATATCCCAATATCCCTTTTTATTTTATATGCAACTGATCTTAAAAATAAATCTTTTTGTTTGTTTATTTTATTTTCGATCAATTAGAGTTAAATTAATTTATGGTAAAGTGGCATCTCCTGTTCTTTGCCCAGGCTTCTTCACTCTTTCCAAGATCTACCGGACGCTCTTCACCATAGCTTATGGTGGTCAGGCGTGATGCTGAAATTCCAAGGTCAACCAAAAAATTCTTTGCACTTGTTGCACGTCTATCTCCCAATGCAAGGTTATATTCACTGGTACCTCGCTCATCACAGTGCCCCTCAACGGTTGACATCGATTCAGGATTATTCTGGAGCCATTCTGCCTTTTTCTTTAAAATTAGCTGTGCCTCAGGGGTTAAAGTGGAACTATCGAATTCAAAATGGATGTCAGCATTTAGGAACATGTCCTTGGCCTCTTGCATAAGTCTTGCTTCTTCCTTGAGTCGCTCTTCTTCTAACGCCCGTTGTCTCGCCATCTCTTCTTGTTTCGTTTTTTCAGCAGCCTCTCTTGCTTTCATCGCCGCTTCATCTTCAGCCTGTTGAGTGGCCATGGTATCTTCCTTTACCGCCTTCTTTGCACATGAAGCGGTGAACAAGAATCCAGGAATAACAAGTGTCAGGGCCAAAACGATCCACAATTTTTTTCGCATTTTTGCCTCCTTTTAATAGCTTAATAGTGAATTGTGTGCATTTATCGACAAAAAATCTAAACTATACATTTCTCTATCACAAACGATTGGCGATGGGTTATATCGTCTTCGCTGGGTCGAGCATTTTATTTATCGGTCATTCTTGGTGACCATTTTGGCTGTGTTTGCTGGCCTTTCAAATCGAGTAACCGTCGTTGATCGGTTCCGTAGCCTGTCATGACATAGATTCTGGAAGGCCCTTCCCGTGTTGAACTAAAAACGATAAGGTTCCCGTCCGGAGACCAGGACGGTGACTCGTTATCACCTTCGTTGTGTGTCAATTGAATCGGACCCTGACCATCAATACCGATCACGAAGATATTGTTGAGACCTCCTTCCATGCTGGCATATGCGATTTTATCTCCTTTGGGTGACCAGTTGGGCTGAGTATTATAGTTTCCTTGAAACGTCAATCTATTTGCCTGATCAGAATCTAAATTTTTAATGTAAATTTGAGGAGTTCCGGATCTTTTTGAAACAAAGGCCATATTTTTACCATCCGGAGACCAAGCGGGTGATACATCAATGCCTTTGCTATTAGTCAATCTTTTAATAACTTTCCCGGTTCCGGTCAATAAATAAATTTCCGGATCACCCGAAAATGAAAGTGTCGCCGCCAGATCAAACTTGTTTGGAAACCAGGCAGGTGTTATGTTAACACCCTCTTTCGAAACCACAGTTCCACGTTTTTCTTTTAAATGTTTTATGTAAAGATCTGGTTTGCCCCTGGCATATGAGGTATAGGCAAGCCATTGTCCGTCCGATGACCATGCAGGAGTGAGGGTGATACTATTGGTATGTGTCACCCTATGGATGTTGTATCCGTCAAATTCACAGATATAAATTTCCTTGGTACCGGAACTTGTTGAAACAAATGCAATTTCAGTGTCAAAAATGCCCCGGTCGCCGGTCAGGCTATAAATCACATCGCTGCAGAAGCGACGGATGATTCTTCTCTGATCACTAACCCCCCCTTTATATCTTTTTCCCACCAACAGTTTTTCTTTAAAGGTGTCGTAGAGCCGAAGCTCAATTTCTAGCAAATTGTCTTTTACCAACACACCGCCGGTAACCAGAAGCTCCGCTCCGATACTGGTCCAGTCGTGAAAAATGACATTGGCAAAACCGGCATCCGTTTGCGGATTTACAAGAAAAGCCTCTCTGTTCATAATTTTAAAATATCCTGTAAAATCAAGTGTGTCAGCAAGTAAATCAGATAATGTTCTCGACAGCTGGGCAGTATCATCTCCAGTGGATATTTTTTTGAAATAAGGGACCGCGATGGGAAGTTTTCTTAAATAAGGTTGGGTGATGTCGATATAATTATATCCAGCCAGAGACACTCCTGGTATCGTCAGAAAAAATATTGATGTAAACAACCAAGCGATCGATGTTCGGCAAACTTTCATAACAGAAGCAAACTCCTTTAATCCTCAAATGTAACGTTTTTTTTGCGTCCTGCAAACCGTGTTCCTTAAACACAAATTATTGACTAATGCCTGAAGGTGTAAAGTGAAAACCGGCTTCAAAGTATGGGCGCCAATACCCTTTTGGGAGGGGTGGAAGCGGATTCGACTTTAGAATCGCTTTTTTTGCCTGTTCATCAAAATAGCTGTTGCCGGATCTCTTATCAAACCATGTATCCTTTATTTCGCCGTTCGGCATGACCTTGATCGCTGCCCAAGCTTCAAGATCCTTACGACCTCCGGCCAGTTGCTCGTTGAATGACCAGTTTTTTTGAATCCGAAAGGCTATTTCGACCTGATATATATCCATGAGTTCCAAATCCTTTTTACTGCCGGTGCCGGTTCCGCCGGGGGGGCCTTTTTCTTTTGTATCCTGCGGTTTGCTCAGGTTTGGGGGGCCGGTCTTTTCGACTTGATCTTTCAGACGGGCGATTGCCTTTTCGACTTGATCGGGTCTCGATTCTTCCACTTCTTTTTCGATTCGGGTGATGGCACTTTTAACCACTTTGTCAGCTTTGAATGTCTGTTTTTTAAGGGACTGCTTAACCTTTTTTTCCTTTGGCTTCAGAGAAATCGATTCCGGGGATTTGTTTTCGGTTTTCGGAATCGTTTTAGAAGAAATGGATACTTTTTGATCCTTTTTATCAACTGTCGTTTGTGATTTAAATTCAGCAGGTAACGGCGCATTGTTCTGTGAGGGTAATGTCACGAGGCTGACATTTATGACTGAAAGAGAGGGGTTTCTATCGGTAGCATAGCCGGGGGCAAAAATCAAAATAACGAAAAAAAGCAGATGGCATAAAAGAGAAACAGCAAAATTAGAAAAAAATTTCCGGCGCTCGTTTTCCTCATCTTGATAAGTGTGAGGATATGTTCTTTTGTTCATCAGTTTATTTTTTTAACATTGCAAACCCGGTTCTTTGGGCCAGGTCAGAGATAGATGGCTCTGCCCGAAGAAACGTTGCAAGAGTTTGAAGTGAACTAAAGTTTGAAGTGACCTAAAGTTAAGGAATTCTTTCAATTATATAAAATCAGTGGAGCAAAGCGACTCCATAACTTTAGGCACTTTAGCTCACTTTAGACACTTTTAACTTGTCCACTTTTCAGGAGAACAGCCCCTTTTTTAGGGGATAACCAAAGCATACTCCTCTGGACGAGGATATTGGCTTTTTTTGTTACTTACCTTTCTTTTTTTCACTAATGGGTTCCGTCACCATGCCCAGCTTGTCAACTCCTGCTGCTTTTATTTCGGCCATAACACGGACGACAAATCCGTAAGATATTTCCCGGTCAGCCCGAAGATAGACCTCCCGGTTATCCCGACCTTCCAATATTTTATTTAGTTTATCTTGAAGAAAATCGATTTCGACCTGATAGTTGTTAAGAAATATTTGGTTTTGGTTGTTGATGGTGATGACGAGATTCTCTTTTTTTGCAGCAAGCGGCTGTGAGGTGGTTTCAGGCAGCGCAACATCCACGCCCTGCATCATCATTGGCGCGGTGACCATAAAAATAACCAAAAGAACGAGCATTACATCAACAAACGGTGTTACATTAATATCAGATATCAGGCGATCGCTGTCGGATCCGAGTGCCATTGTATCTCTCCTTACGGGTTACATTATATCACGTTCAATAATATTTAGGAAATCTGCGGAAAAATTGTGCAGCTCCGATTCGATAATTCTTATCTTCTGCATAAAATGATTAAATGCGATGACAGCAGGAATCGCAGCTGCCAATCCGGCGGCTGTTGCGACGAGTGCTTCTGAAATTCCAGGAGCCACGGCAGCAAGACTGGCGGAACCTTTAAGGCCGATACTATGAAAAGAGCTCATAATACCCCACACGGTCCCGAATAATCCGATGAAAGGTGCTGTGTTTCCGGTTGTTGCGAGGAAAGGGACCATTCGAATCATGCGCGTTGTTTCAGTGTTAATCGCCCGGCGCAGTGCGCGTTTAACGTTGTCGATTCCCGTAAATCTTGCGCTCAAAGATATGTTTTCGCTCTCTGATGAACCTATCGATTCCTGTTTCTTTGAAGTGCCGGAACGGCTCAGATTTTTAAGTTCCCCATACCCTACACGAAAAATTCTGGCAACGGGGCTGCCGTGCAGTTGCTTGGCTTTGGAAAACGCGTTGGAAAGATTCCTGCTCTTCCAAAAAAAATCAATGAATTCAGCCGATTCAGCAAATGCCTTTTTAATATAGCGATATTTCATGATCATGATTGCCCATGATGTGATAGAAAAAAATAGCAGAAGAAGCAGCACAAATTTTACCATTGGGCCGGCATGCATGATCATGTTGAATATGTCGATATTTGTAGAATTCATATAAAAACTCCGTAAGTTATAAAATTATATAATAATAAATCATTGGTTGTCAAAAGGTTGTATTTTTATACGTATTTTGGTCAGCTTTGTAGGCGGTTTCGTGTGATCTTATTTAAAAAATATTTCTTTTTGCCTGCACACCGGGACGATTTAACAAATACAAACACTTTGATTCTTGAACTATATGAACCTGGTTTTGGTGTCAAGAAATTTGGTGGTTCCGACGACTTTCAATCATTTTTAGGTTGCTTTTGGAACAACCTGCAAATAGACATAAAAGCTGAAACAACGGCTCCTTTCGAAAAATAGGAAAGAGAAAAGAGGATAAAGGAAACCGCGGATGAACACGAATAAACACAAATTAAAATAATAATATTTATGTTCATTTGCGTCCATTTGCGGTTATCTATTTTCTAATTCCTATTTCCTAACGTTATTGCATTTAAAAAAAAAGGATCTTTTTATGAAAAATATCGCAAATCTACTGTTTCAAGCAAACATTTTAAAAAGTATCCCCAGGTCGGGTTACCATTTTCTGGGCGCAGGCAAGGAATCCGTAGCCGAGCATTCATTTAGCGTTTCATTCATTGCCTTTGTCATGGCTCAAATGGAGCCGGATATTGATGCCTTAAGGCTGATCGCCATGTGTCTGGTCCACGATCTTCCGGAAGCAAAAACCGGCGACCTGAATTATGTCCAGAAAAAATATGTGACGGCAAATGAAAATAAAGCGTTAAGGCATATCACCAAGAATTTACCGTTTGGCACCACACTCGCTGATCTGATAACGGAATTTAATGAACGTCGGACCATAGAGTCCAAACTGGCCCATGATGCGGATCAATTGGCACTGATATTGGATTTGAAATCGCTTTCCGACATCGGATACGACCCCCCAAAAAAATGGCTTCCTTTCGCTTTAAAGCGTTTGGAGACCAAAACCGGTCAGGCCATCGCCCAAAATATTATGAAAACAGAATGGGATGCCTGGTGGCTTGAAAATTATGTTGACAGTCCGGTTAAAAAAGAATAACTTTTTTTGTTTGATCTTGACGAGGTTTTTACTGTTTTTAATGCAATGTTTTTAATGGCTTAAAAGAAGAAGTTAAACCGGTTTTGTTCAGCCGTTGTTAATGCCATAACACATTCAACATATCGGAGGATAAAATGAATTGGCTCACCAATACATTCGGGAGTTCTGTAGGGAAAAAGCTGATGATGGCAGTTACCGGCCTTTTTTTCTGTGTTTTTCTGGTGTTGCATCTTGCCGGCAATCTGACCATTTATATAGGTAAAGATGCTTTTAATTCCTATGCCCAGCATCTTCATTCTTTAGGACCCCTCCTTACCCTGGCTGAATGGGGGCTTTTAATTTTTGCCGTTACTCATATTTCTACGGGCCTGCTCCTTTTTTATCAAAACTATAAAGCCAGACCCACCCGATATGCCGTCAATAAGCGTGCCGGCGGCCGAACTCTGGGATCGGCAACCATGCCGTACACCGGCGTTATTCTGCTTTTGTTTGTTATTTACCACCTGTTCAATTTTCATTTTGTGGATAAAACCCATACCACCATTTTTCAGATCGTATCGAATGCATTTGCACAGCCGGGCTATGTATTGATTTATACCTTTGCCATGATCATTGCGGCGGTTCATGTCAGCCATGGATTTTGGAGTGCATTTCAGACCCTTGGCGCCAATCATCCGAAATACACACCTTTATTAAGGGGACTGAGTATTGTATTCAGTCTGATTGTCGGGATCGGGTTTGGTTTTATTCCGGTTTATGTTTCGCTATTAGTATAAGGAGATCACCATGCAGCTTGACGCAAAAGTTCCTTCAGGTCCACTTTCAGAAAAATGGGATAAACACCGTTTTGAGCTTAAACTTGTCAATCCGGCCAATAAAAGAAAATATAGCATCATCGTGGTGGGTACCGGTCTTGCCGGTGGGTCTGCCGCTGCCTCACTGGCCGAACTCGGCTATTATGTAAAAAATTTCTGTGTTCAGGACAGCCCGCGGCGAGCCCACAGCATTGCCGCCCAAGGCGGAATCAACGCTGCCAAAAACTATCAAAATGACGGCGACAGTATCTGGCGCCTTTTTTACGACACCATCAAGGGCGGTGATTTCAGGGCCAGAGAAGCCAATGTTTATCGTCTGGCTCAGGTCAGTAATCATATTATCGACCATTGTGTTGCCCAGGGGATTCCCTTTGCGCGAGAATACGGCGGGCTCCTGGCCAATCGAAGCTTTGGTGGTGCTCAGGTTTCCAGAACGTTTTACGCCAGAGGCCAGACCGGACAGCAGCTTCTATTAGGCGCATACAGCTCATTGATGCGACAGGTGGCGGCCGGCCGGGTCACCCTGTTCCCTCGCCGGGAAATGCTGGATCTGGTGGTGATTAACGGACAGACTAGGGGCATTGTTGTGAGAAATCTGGTCACCGGCGATATCGAAAGCTATGCCGCCGATGCCGTGGTCATGTGCACCGGCGGATACGCCAATGTTTTTTATCTGTCTACCAATGCCATGGCCTCCAATGTGAGTGCAACGTACCGGGCCTATAAAAAAGGCGCGTTTTTTGCCAATCCTTGTTACACGCAGATTCACCCGACGTGCATTCCGGTACATGGAACCTACCAATCCAAACTGACCCTCATGAGTGAAAGTTTGCGAAACGACGGTCGCGTCTGGGTTCCCAAGACTCCCGGAGACAAA
>JAOUGB010000525.1 GCA_029857875.1 Desulfobacteraceae bacterium
CTGAAAAATACCAATTGCAATGCTTGTGACACCGATAGGTATGACCTCAAAAACCCACCATGTGCCTGCAAGAAGGAAAAGGGCTATTGCTGCCTTACCCTCCTTGCTGAGCGGAAAATGTGCTCCCAATGGGTCAATAGCATCCGGAAGAGGTTTCATATAATAAAAAGTAAAAAAGAATGCCAATCCAAGAAGGATAAAAAATACCCTTTTCCAGTTAAAGGGAACTTTTGGAACTGCAACTACTATTTCTGGTGGCGGCTCTGGTAAGCCTTCTGTTCTCTTTTTTTCTTTCTCAGTCATTTTTCTGCCTCCTATTCCTTTAAAATTGCATTGGATATTTCATCGAATATTTCAATCATTCTTACGAGACCTACAAATTTTTTCTTGTTCTCTAAAACGGGCAGTAAAACCAGATCATGGTGGAGCATCAGATATGCTGCTTTTGTTATCGGATCAGTCGGTTCAACGAAATACTTAGCAGGGGCCATGATCTCGCTTACAGGCTTTTCTGCCAACTCTTTTGATTCTTTGGCAAAGAGGGTGTCCCAGATGATGGCTAATCCAGATTCATCTTCTTCAGGAACCTGAGCTTTTTTGCTCGGCTTCAGAAACCTCGGCTCAATCCCCTTCAAAATGTCCTTGAGCGTCAGGGTGCCCATAAGGTTATACTTTTCGTCGAATACCAGTATTGCCATCGGCTCAGGGTATTTCTTGGTGCTTAAAAATGACGCTCTTATAATTCTCACGGCCTGGCTTATAGAAAACCAGTAAGGTATATGGGGATACTCAAAGATTCCGATCATCAAATCCTTTACAGCTTTACTATTTGACATAAAAACCCTCCTTTTTAAGCAGCTTTTCTTTCAAGATCCATTGAGAATTTAAATCTATCTGATCCCTTAACTGAACATGTATACATTATCTGAGTTTCCCCGGAATAAAAGTGCTGGGTTAAAAGTAAGGCAGTTGAGCCTTCTGGTAACTCAAGGAGCCTGGCATCATCTGTCTTTGGATGTGTGATCTCAAGGTAGTTTTTAACCTTTGTAATCTTTATTCCGTATTTTTTTTCAAATAGTTCAAATAAGGAATTGTGCTCAATATCCTCCTCTAAAAGTAAAGGGCATATATGATATGGAATATATGTTTCTTGAAGTAAGACAGGCTCGCTATCAATTAACCGCAACCTTTTGATATAAATAATATGTTTGTCCGGCGGGATATCAAGTTTTATCCCCAGGTCATCAACAGGCATTATTACTGTCCGGGCAAGCACATTAGTTGAAAAAGTCAAACCTTCTTCAAACATGAGCTCTCTAAAACTTGTTAGCATTGTTAGACCTTCGGATACAGACTTTTTGCATATAAAGGTTCCCTTGCCCTGCAGACGCTTCAGGAAACCAAGCCTTGTAAGCTCCAGGATAGCAGTTCTTACTGTTGCCCTGCTTACATTGAACATCTTACACAGTTCTTGCTCAGTTGGTATCTGGGAGCCCACTGCCCATTCGTTGTTTTCAATCTTTTTCTTTATTATTTCGTATAGCTGGATGTAAAGCTTTTGGTGATTTTCTCTGTCTATTAGTTCCATGATAATAATATCCTATTGTAATAATGTTATTATTTAATTATGTTAAGACAGAAAAATTATAATGATATCAACCGCACTTGTCAAGAGTTTTTTTTAGGGGTATAATGGAGCATGCTCAACTTTTCAAAATTGTTCAAAAAGTCTTCTGGAACGGCACAACAAGCCGATATTGTTAAAAAAGCTTTGAAGGGAAAATACCTTACTTTTCAGAAGCTTCTTGCAAAGAACAACTCTGTACTTGAATTTATGGCAGATATGGAGGAAAAACTCTCAGGCGAATACCTGTTCGACATGCATTATGTAAATGTAAACGCCAGGCGAATTGCTGCTGAAGTTTTAGAAATCATTGAAAATCTTAATGCACTGTCAAAAGATAAATACACGCAGTTTTATAAAATATATGATGGTATTAATGATAATATCGAAAAAATCCTGACTTACAAACTGGAGATTCCGGTTAGTGACCTTACTGTGTTTCTTGAAAATCTGACAGCTGAGATGGTTGGTATTGCCGGCGGCAAGATTGCACATCTGGGAGAAGTAAAAAACAAACTTAATTTACCAACACCTGAAGGTTTTGCAATTAGTACATATGCATTTACAAAATTTATGGAACATAACAGGTTTATTGAAAAAATAAATAAAGCACTCTCATCCCTGAGCATAGAGAATATGGGAGATGTTGAAAATGTTAGTAAAGAAATACGCGATATGATAATAGAATCAGATATCCCTGATGATTTAGAGAAAGCTATCAACGATTCTTACTCAGAGCTTTGTGAAAAGATCGGTAAAGAAATAATGGTATCAGTAAGAAGCAGCGCTTTAAGAGAAGACAGCAAGTTTAGTTTTGCCGGACAGTATGCTACATTTCTCAATGTTCCGGGAGATTTAATCCTTCAGAAATACAAAGAGGTTGTAGCGAGTCTATTTACCCCGCGTGCGATATTTTATTACAAGACAAAGGGCTTTTCAGAGGAAGAGATGGTTATGGCTGTCGGAGTTCTAAATATGGTGGATGCTGCGTCTGCCGGAGTAGCTTACACCAGGGATCCAAATGATCCTGATGCTGATTACATTATTATAAATGCTGCCCGCGGGTTTGGGAAATTGGTAGTGGACGGGACTGTAACACCTGACTCATACACTGTTTCA
>JAOUGB010000524.1 GCA_029857875.1 Desulfobacteraceae bacterium
TAAATTACTTGGAAAAATTTCAAACCGTATCATTAATGAAGTTAAGGGCGTTAATAGAGTGGTCTATGATATTAGCTCAAAACCGCCCAGTACTATCGAATGGGAATAATTAGAAATGACTGAAAAAGAATCCAAAAAATTTGAGATGCAAATGGATGATGAAACTCCGGAATTCCAGGTTCAAGAAGATTTAGACGATCTGAAATTTGAAAAGTTACATAAGCGAATTACCCGTATCTCGATCATTATCCCCCTTTTGGTTGTTATCATTATTCTTATAGCTTATTTTGATTTGAAAAAGAATCTCTCCAATATAAACACCGAGGGCAACATGGGGGTTCAAACCCTTTCCAAAGAACTTGAATCCAGGTTTTCTTCCCTTTCCATTAAGGAGGCAAATCTGGAGGAGACTCTGGGCAAAAAAATTGCGGCCCTTGAAAAAGCAACCGCTTCGTTGGAGACAGCTACAAAAGAGGCGACAACCGCCATAAAATACATTAGATCTGCAAGGAAACAAGATAATGAAAACACCGAAAGTGCCATTCAAAATATTGAAAAAACATTGGCCTCTATTCCCAAAGACCTTGAGAAAATTTCATCAGAATTGAGGGCCATGGACAAAACATCTTCTGCAAAATTGGTAATTTTTTCTCAATTCATGGACAGCTCAAAAAATGATCTTCAAACGATACGTTCGGAAATCTCGTCACTGAAATCTTCCAAAGCCGACCTAACAGCCCTGAAAGATCAACAGAAAGTCTATCAGTTAGCGCTGCGCCAATTAACAACCAGTCTTGAAGACAGAATAAAATCTGTGGAAAAAATGCTAAATGAACTGGGAAAGGTTCAAACGTCGCCCAAGAAACAAAGCCAGACCAAACCCGAAAAATCCAACTCTTCAATTCAGGTGGAGACAAAATCGGCTCCCGATGCTTCATTCCCCAAAGAAACCGAAACGCCAAAACCCGGTACGATTATCGAACAAGATCTTTCCAAAAAAAATCCGGATTAATTGCCATTGAACTGCAACATTCCGGTATCTTTTTATCGCAATTTTAACATAAGCAGTTCATCAAATGTAACTCAATAGACAGAACCGAAAAAAATGGGAAAGGTTAAGGTTGACTTACCCACAGTTAATGAATTAAAAATACAGGAATAAATGATATCAAACACGACAAACCCGGGCTATTTTAGAATCTAAAACAAAGGAGGAAGGTCTATGGATGTTAAACTTATCAACCCTTTTATCAATGCAACCTTGAATGTTCTTCAAACAATGGCATTTGTTAAATGCCAAGCGGGAAAACCTTACCTCAAAAAAGATAACGTTGCCCAGGGTGATGTCTCCGGTATTATCGGATTTACAGGTGAACAAAACGGGACGGTTTCAGTTACCTTTGATGAATTATGTATTTTAAAGGTCGTTTCAAACATGTTCGGGGAAGAAATGAAGGAATTAAATGATGAAGTTTCAGATGCTGTTGGCGAAATCACCAATATGATATCCGGCCAGGCAAGAAAAGAACTGGAAGAAATGGGCAGACTATTCCACGGCGCTATCCCCACAGTGATTACCGGCAAAAACCACAAGATCGAATCTACGACCAAAGGTCCCAAAATCGCCATTCCTTTTACAATCGAGGCCGGGACCTTTACGATTGTTGTGTGCCTGGAAAATAAATCTGATAAAACTAAATAATTGAGCGGTCTGGTCGTTTTTTCTTCTCAAATTGCTCAAAGAAGGCTGTTTTTTTAAAAAAATCGGCGTATATTGGCCATAAACCCTAAAGATTTTGACAACAATTGCCGAAAAAACAAGAAAGGAGGTAGGTGATAAGGAGAATGGGTTATGGATATCGTGGTTGGAAAAATACAATCTGCCAAAGAGGAAGGAACTCATAAAAAATCTTTTTACAAAGATGGTAAAAAGTCGAGTTTCAAGGAGAGACGTAAAAACAGACAGGATCGACGTAAAAGTGTTAGAGAGGGGGTAATTGTATCTCTTTCTTTCAAAGATGATCGTCGCGTTCTACCGGATAGAAGAAAAGCGAATTCGCGAAAAAACCCCTACACTATTTAGATGACGCCTCTTTGACACCATCTGCTTCCTGCTTCTCTTTCCACGCTTCATAAGCGTAATCAAGAAGTGCCCACTTGTCTTCAGAATCTATGGTTATCAACTTGATACCACCTTTATAATTATAATCCGCATCTCCTTTGAGCGCTTTAATCCAATTCAGAGTCCCGGTAAAAGAAACCGATTTTTCTTTTTCAGGAACATCCACCATAAATTTCAGCATACAACCCAAAGAAAGCTTCGCCTTTAAGTACACAGTAACACCCATACCTTCTCTGCTGATATCCACGATGGAACAGTGCTGTTTCCAATCCTCATTATTCTCCTCTGAATAAAGAGCACCTATCCTAACAGGAAACCGTAGAAATTTTCGTCTATCTTTCACTCAATTCCCTCCATTAATCGCCATGGTTTGATTTCTTATTTTTATTAATGTATACTACATCGTAAATCAACCCTAAATATAACCTGACAAAATGATAGACTGCCATAAATGCAAACATTACTATGTTACGTGGGATAAAAACTTTCCCCATGGCTGCAAAGCCATAGGATTCAAATCCAAACAGCTTCCATCCATACAAGTGCGTGTCAACTCCCAACGCGAGTGTCTTTTGGTCAGTAAAAAGGAACCGCTTAAGAAAAGAAAAACATAAGTTCTTA
>JAOUGB010000526.1 GCA_029857875.1 Desulfobacteraceae bacterium
ACATGGAAAGATGAATTATAATGAAACTTTGTCATTGACATACACTTTTAATAATACTATTAATAATCATTCCTATTATTATTTAATACTTTTATTTTAGTCAAGACATTTATTAAAATTTTTAAAATTTTTTTATAAAAGGAAAATTGCTTTGCCTGAAAAAAAGACCCGAAGGATGACGCGCCAGCGGAAAACGATTCTTGATATCTTAAGACAAACAAAATCCCATGCCAGTGCTGACGAAATCTATGAATTGGTTAGAAAACAGCTCCCCCGTATCAGTCTGGGTACGGTCTATAGAAATCTGGAGGTCCTTGCCAAAATGGGATTGATACAAAAACTGGAACTTGGCGGAACCATTAAAAGATTTGATTGGAATCCGAATAAACATTACCATATCCGCTGCCTGGTTTGCGGACAGGTAGATGACGCTCCCATTGCACCGTTGAATCAACTGGAAGATGAGTTGTACGGTGCAACCGTTTTTTCGATAATTGGACACAGACTCGAGTTTGAGGGACTTTGCCCGGATTGTACGGAAAAAGAAGCTCAAAAAATTGATTTTAAAGAAACAAATTGAATAAGTTTAATAACCATTTTACATCAACTCGCCAAGCTTATATCCTCCCCCTTAAGCCACGATATGTGCGCCTTATGGCGTTCCCTACTCACAGTCTTTGAGCACCCCTTGAGCCAGTTGTTCGATGTCAAGTGTCATGCAGATAGGGCATAAACAGGCCTGGACCTGTCCCCAGTCCCTGCTAAAACGGCATATGTGAGTTGCCTGGTTTGATTTGCACGAAAAACAACTGACTGGCGAAATAGCCACTTTTTCTTTACATCTTACAACTCCGGGTGTTAATAATTTTTAAGCGTCGGTTGCACTGAACCGATGGATGTCGGGACAGTGTGATTTGAGCACTCAAGTTTTGCACCCCTAATTTTCAGCAACGCCAATAAAATTTAACGGGTCGGAAAAATATTTAAAGGTAAAATCATAAAAAAAATTCTTTCGTCCCGCTATACCAAAGGCTTTTCATCAATATTCGGGTGCGAAACTCTATCAAATATATTCCACCGGGTTTTTAAAACATGATATTTACTCTGATTCGACAATCATCAAATCGAGTGCTTCTATGGAGGGATCTATATATGAGAGTTTCAATTGCCTTATTCATTTTGCTTTTCGGTACAGCCGCATTTTCCGGAGGTATTGAAACGGTTATCGCTCCACCGGCCGAGATACCTCAGGCCGGACAGTCGACGGTATTTGCCGTGTACTTCCACAATTTTTCAGATACATCTTTGCGAGTGGATGTTCCGGACAGCATTATGTGTCGTTTGAGCGCCGGGAATGACACCGTTGAGGTGAAAGCTTATGCCATCCGGGCGACATCCGAAAAAACGATGACCATATGTCCGGGTTGTTTTAAAAAAGTTCAATACACACTGAACCTTCCCTCAACCATTGAAGGTGCAGTTACCATGGAAATACCGGATTTTGAAAACGCCCATACCATGTTTGCGGTCCATAGCAGCGCTTCAACGAAAGCGTCAAAAAGTGACGAAACCGCACCCAAGGAATTCGAAGCCCTGGATTCACTGTATGAACTGTATCAACCATATCTTAAAAATATCACGGCTTACGAACCCATGTATTTTCTCATGGGAACCGATCCGGAAAAAAGCAAATTTCAATTCAGCTTCAAATATCGACTTTTCAATCCCGAAAGGACCCTGGCACAAAAATACTCGTGGGTTAAAGGTTTTCATTTTGCCTATACACAGACATCTTTCTGGGATTTGAAATCGGCGTCCAAACCGTTCGAAGACACCAGCTACAAGCCGGAATTTTTTTTCCTGTCACCTAACATCAGAATCCCCTGGGCCACAGGATTCTTTGTAAAGGGCGGTTTTCAGCATGAATCCAACGGCCGCGGAGGGGAATATTCACGAAGCACCAACTTTTTGTATATCAAGCCCATATATATTGCCTACCATAAAAATACCAAACTGGGCATAATGATTGCGCCGAAGATTTGGACTTACATTGCCAACGAAAACGAAAACAATCCCGACTTAGAAGATTACAGGGGGTATTTCGATCTGGAGATAAAGTTGGGTCAAGCGGACAGTTTTGTTCTGGGATCCCATTTTCGCTGGGCAAAGGAAGGCGGTTCCATGGAACTCGATCTCACCTACCCGCTGCATCGTTTTATATTTAAAAATCTCGACCTGTACTTTCAGGTTCAGTATGTCAACGCTCTGGCGGAAAGTTTGCTCAATTTCAGAGATCGGAATGAAGCGCTGCGTCTTGGGTTTGCCATAGTTCGATGATTGATTACCTGAATCTTGCATGAAAATTAATAAGAATCTTTAGGTTACTTGATTGAAGAAGGTTTAAGCAAAATCATATCATCGTTCATTTTGCCTGATTGGTATATCGGATGGTGACTTTTTTTCTCATTAATTTTCACCCAAAGGGCGAGCCGGAGGCTTTCATCTGCTTCGTTATTAAGGACTCGCAATAGTTCACTATGGCTTCGCCCTTAAATGTCTTGCATATGAAAACCTCCAACTCGTTCAAAATTCAGGTTATAATTCAAGTTTCGCACCTAAATATGGATAGAAAGCCTTTGAAGTCGCAGGCCGGGAAAATTTTTTAAGGTAGAATTAGACAATCTGCCACCAGTTCCCACAGGTACTTCACTTCAAGGTCTTCAAAATCGTATTCGGATTTC
>JAOUGB010000527.1 GCA_029857875.1 Desulfobacteraceae bacterium
CCCGAGGGTAGCAGTGGGCGCTGTTGTTTTTAAGGAAGATAAGGTTTTGCTGGTCTTGCGTGGCAAACCGCCCGCTGAAAAGCAGTGGTCTATTCCCGGTGGTTGCGTCGAGTTGGGAGAAACCCTTCAAGAAGCCGCAGAAAGAGAAATTACTGAAGAGACCGGGATTGTAATTCAGGCCAAGAAGCCTATTTATACATTTGATGTGATTGAGCGTGACGAAGACGGCCATATTAGATTTCACTACGTGATCGTCGACCTGACTGCTGATTATGTCAGCGGCGAACTCAGAGCCGGAGATGATGCTGTTGATGTGAGCTGGGTTTCACATAAAGATTTGAATAACCGTAACGTGAGTGATGCAACACGAAAATTGCTGGAGCAATGTTACGGGTTCGGCGGGTAAATCCGATGACGCCCTTAATCATGCTGCCAAACGTTAGCAAATTCTTTTTTTAAAAAATTTATAAAGGCCTTGCACAACGGTGATGGACTTCGTTGCTTGTGTGTTATCAGATAAAAACTTCGCTTGAGATTCAGCTCCTTAATGGTCAGTGCTTTTAAAGTCCCTGCTTTCAACTCTTCAGCGACGGCGATGGTGGAGAGGATCGAAACACCAACTTTGCTTTTTATCCCCTGAATAACTGCTTCCGTACTTCCCAATTCCGCGATAATGTTTAAATTTTCACTGGTGTAGCCTTTTTCTTTTAGACTCAGCTTGATCGATTTTAAAGTGCCGGAACCGCGTTCACGGACAATAAATGGTTCTTTAAACATCAAATCCGGGCTGATATGTTTTTTCTCGGCCCACTTGTGATCACAAGTGACGATAAGCCTCATTTCATCTTCGATCAGTTTTTCCTGGCAAATGTTTTTGTTTGATGTTTTGGCACCAACAATGCCGAATTCCGGCGATCCGGAAAGAACATCCTGGATAATTTGGTCGGTGTCGCCGATAATCAGGGAAATGGTAACTTCAGGATAAACCGTTGTAAAGGCACCGATGCACTTTGGAAGAATATATCCCCCGGGAATGGTGCTGCCGCCGATTACCAGACGACCCTTGATTCTTCCATGAAACTCAGCCATCGCGGCTTGGGTTTCATCGCGTAAAGCAATGAGCTTTCGCGCATAGTGATATAACAATTCACCGGCTTTGGTGGGAACCGCCTTTTTGCCGAGTCGATCGATGAGTTGACATTCAAAATGATTTTCCAGGTCTTTGATGTGGCTGCTGATGGTGGGCTGAGATAGGTGAATAGCATTACCAGCCTTTGAAAAGCCTTTCAATTCGACGACTTTACAAAAAATATTGAGTTGCCATAAATCCATATTAGAAACCCTTTTAAAAATTCTGATGTTATGTCCTGGAAAGAATGTTGTATTTTAAAGATTTTGTCAACCAAATTGAGGAATAATTGAAAGTTATGTTCCAAGTTCAAGGTTCAAAGTTCACGCGTTACAATATAGGGACAGAAGGTCGGAAGGTGAGAAGTTTACCCGCCTTTGGCGGCGCCGGTCCGAAGGATTCCGGACTCTTACGGAGAGGCGACCAGGGATCAGAAGTTTGGAGATGACTGGGCCTGCCGACCTTCTTACCTTCAAACCTTCTTGATTTCTTATAAAATAAGGATCTTCAACCTGGAACCGTGACCCTTGACCCGTTCTATCTGTGTTAGGATTAAATTTCCTGTAGGCTTTTTGGCATTGTTGTTGCATGTAACTGAAATGTTAATTTAAATTTGAATTCATTGTGCTGCTTGTCGGAATGTAACAGTGATCCGGGCGCTTGAGGCATCTTGGGATAAATTTAAATAATAGACAAGATCCCTCCAGTTTATCTGTGGGATTTTAATGACATCGCTACACGTTTTTATTTTTAATTGAAGGGGAGATGAGAATCATGGGTACAGACAACATTGTTTTTTTAGAAAATCTGGAATGGTTCGATGATACCGGTAAAGAACTGGTTCATCGGCTTCCTCAAAAAGGTTCCGGTGAAATTAAATACGGCGCCCAGCTTACGGTAAGAGAAAGCCAGGCAGCGGTCTTTTTTTATAAAGGCAAGGCTCTGGACGCATTTGGGCCGGGAAGACACACCCTCAAAACAGCCAATATTCCTATATTAACAAAAATTCTCAGCCTGCCATGGGGACTTTCCAGCCCCCTGAGGGCGGAAGTCTATTTCATAAATATAAAGGTATTCACAAACCTAAAATGGGGAACCCGTGACCCCGTGGCCTTTAAAGATTCCGAATTGGGTTTGATTCGCCTTAGGGCTTTTGGCGTCTTCAATCTTCAGGTGATGCAACCGGTGCTGTTTATCAACAACCTTGTGGGTACCCAAGGTATATATACAACCCAGGAAATTGAAGAATATTTAAATCGTGTCATCGTATCCAGGTTTAACGATTACATGGGAGAGACCATCGATTCGATCCTGAACCTTCCGGCAAGATATAACGAGCTATCCGAGAATATGGTAAAGCGTGTCGAAAAAGATTTTAGCAACTTCGGTATCGGTATTACTCACTTGTATATTAATGCCATTACCCCTCCACCGGAAGTTCAACAGGCCATCGACGATCGGAGCCGAATGGGTGTTTTTGAGGACATGAACAAACTGATGCAGATGAAAGCAGCCATGGCCATGGAAAAAGCTTCGCAAGCAGAAGGTGGTGCAGGCCCTGGAATGGGAATGGGGCTTGGATTGATGATGCCGGCCATGTTTTCGCA
>JAOUGB010000528.1 GCA_029857875.1 Desulfobacteraceae bacterium
CATCTTTTATCGGTGGGCGCGGAACGATTCAGTATATTGATTTAAAAAATGTTGGCGGCAACCGATGGGAAAAGTAAATGCGAATGTTTCCCCTTAATCATGAAACGAAAATGCAGACAATAAAGGAATGCATTTTTGATGGATATCATGTATTTCGAAGATATCGAGGTGGGGCAAAAAAGGGTTAAATCCTTAACATATCAGGTTAAAAAAGAAGAGATCATCCAATTTGCCCGCCACTGGGACCCACGAACTTTTCATATTGACGAAGCAGCGGCAGTGTCGTCCGTCTTTGGAGGACTCGTTGCCTGTTCGGCTCATATCTTTTCTATTCTTTCGTGGTTTGGCACACATGGCAACAGACGTACCGCGTCGATGGCGGCACTAGGCTTTGATGAGCTTCATATGCACCATCCTGTTCGACCAGACGACACGCTCTCCTGCTGCTTTACAACCCTTGAAAAGCACGAGTCAAGGTCCAAGCAAGACCGAGGGATTGTACGAACCTTGGCATCACTATTCAATCAGCAAAGTATAGAAGTGTTCTCTGCCATCATTATAACCATGGTGGCAAAGCGTTCTCGATAGAAATAAATCTCAACGAAAATGGAATAAAAAATCGGATATCCTCAAACCCGAACCGGTAAAATAGCCCACATTATATGTCCTATCAATTAAGATACCGGAATCTGTTCCCTGAATCTTGCACAGACTATCTTGAAATATTATAAAATATTAGAATATGTTAACAGGAAATAAGTCGTCTGAGAGGGGTATTTATTATGCGGTGCGATGCGGCGCGCTTTTTTAGGTATTTCTTCAGAATGTAATCGGGTACTATTTCCAGTTGCACGTATTTTTGCTGCACAGGAACGGGCAGGAGTAAAAAATTTTCTATTCTGCCCCGACATGCCGGAGATTTGCAATGACAGTCAATCTCGCAAGGGGCATTGTCCATTGTAGTGGAATAATCGAAAAAAATTTCTTCTCCGCACTTAATGGGACGAATGGCCAGTAATATGGCGCTGTTGATTTGAACGACAACACCTGCATTCGGATCACAGGAATGGTTCACAAAGTCATCCGGTTGACCCGACGGGCCAAGGAAAAAGTCCTCACCGATCTGAAGGTAATAGTCTATCTCAGGAAGAATGGGAATCGGAAGTTGTGAGCGGTGAATAACCGGACCTGAGAAGGCGAGTATTTTATCTCCCTTACGGAATTCACGACCAGCGAATACACCTTTTCCATAGAAACATTGTTTCATGAATAGCATCGTCATATTCAATTACAATCTGATAATTTTCGCTTACATTTAAAGTAAGTTCCCTTTTTGAACATTTGGAACTTTAATCCAATGGTATCTGGGTGAAAAACCTCTTATTATATTTGATACAGGCTATATTTGTGAAATGGTGTGTAGAAAATCAGGTATTAGCTCATCGAATTTCACACCAATTCCTTTTGAATCGACTCTTACAATTCTACCACCGACAGTGATGTCTTTTTCAATTTTGGGAGGCGATAAAATCATTGTAATTTGCTGATCAATATGAAAGCTAAAATCAGTATGAATAAAGACACCGGAATTGCTAATATTTTGAGTCAAACACATAAATGTAAAACCGTTTTTTGAGAGCTCAACGGGAATTGTAAAAGGTTTCCGAGGATACCCCCTTAACTCGGTATGTTTGGAGCGCCCTCTTAACTCCGAATGCTTGGAGAGATACCAATTTGTCAGCTTTCCTAAAAGTTCACACCTTTTTGCTTCAGATATACTCGTAATCAAGGACGACAGGTCTTTTCCATTTCTTACTTTAGCCATTAATGCGGCCTGAAGTTTTCGTCTTTCGGTTTCTGACATGTAAGAAATTATTTGGAACAAAAGAGAGTTGACTTCGTATATGTTAAATCTGCCATCATTATTTGCCATAGAAAAAGTTCCTATTTCTTGTCCTTCTTTTCGTACTTATTGAGAATGTCCCTGACGGCTTCTTGAGTAAGATCAGAGATAGGCTTTTCAGCATCAATGCTAAGATGCTTCAAATCCTTTAATATAGAGGGATCAATTCTTGTCGCGAACATTTTTTTTCACGCATGAAATTTTTATAACAAAAAACATCATGCATGCAAAGAAAATAGTTAGACAAGATAATTGATTACATATTAACAACGTAACAACCAGGTAAGATAACCCAAAACCACAGTAAAATGAAATATTAAACATAGCGCTTGAAGGGACTTGCAGCCTTGAGGTTGCAAGCGGTTTGTTACTTTGGACCGAGGGAAAGCCTTCAGGCGTTTTTGTTTTTAAAGAATGGAAGCAGAAGGGGATACACACAGGCACGATATTTTTTTTGAGGCATATAAATCATCAACCATCAAGCCGATCTTTCAGACTTTAGGTAAAGGTAAATAATTACAGCAACATAAATAAGTGTGATGCCTAAAATTATATACAATAGCATATCATTTCTCCTATATGTATATATCGGCAAATATATCTAAAATTTTAACCCTTTCAAGAACAGTTGACGATTTAAACAAAAGGGGTCAGCCAAATAATGACTAACCCCTTGAAAATATAATTTTTTATTGGTTAAGAAGGACAATATCGAAGTGCCGACACGGGACTGTTCAGTCTGTCTCAAGGTTTTTTACGGTTTTTTACCTTCCTTCCTAATGTTGTTTTTGTATTTATCTTATCAATAGGAACTGCTTCCGCCAGACAGTT
>JAOUGB010000529.1 GCA_029857875.1 Desulfobacteraceae bacterium
TGCCGATTAACATCAAGCTCAACGGTAAAGCTTACGCCGTTGAACAACGAATGGATATCTTATCGTTGTTGGAAACATTGAAGGTATCCCCCGGCAGTGTCGTTGTGGAACGTAACCGGAAAATTTTGCACCGAAACATGTTTAACCGCGTTGTTTTAAAAGACGGTGATGAACTGGAACTTATTCGATTTGTAGGTGGCGGATGAATCGTAAAGAACGTTTGGAAAAATTAGCGGCGATCGATATTTATCCGGTCATCTGCCAGGACTTTTCCGAAGGCCGAACCAATCTGGAAGTGTTGGCGGCGGTTTTGGCGGGCGGAGCCAGAATCATTCAGCTTAGGGAAAAGCATTGGAACAAAAAGGATCTCTATGACCTGGTAATCGAGTTCGGCAAGCGCACCCGCAGCCACGATGCGCTTTTGATCATCAACGATCATGTTGACGTGGCCCTGGCTGCAGGGGCCGACGGCGTCCACCTGGGTCAGGAAGATCTGCCCATTGGAGTAGCGCGCAAAATTGCTCCGGAACTGATTATCGGCGCATCCAGCCACAATTTAAAGGAGGCCCTAAAGGCCGAGAAAGACGGTGCCGATTACGTGAACATCGGTCCCATATTCCCCACCAAGACCAAAGCGGATATGGTCCGATTTCTGGGGCCGGAGGCCATTGTCGAAATCGGGCCGCACCTTACGGTTCCCTTTACCACCATGGGCGGTATCAACCCGGATAACATTATTCGGGTTCTTAAAGCCGGCGCCCGCCGCGTAGCCATGATTACCGGAATTACACGTGCTGCAGATATCACCGCAAGGGTTCTGCAGCTTCGAGAAACCATCAGCCATTACTTTTAAAGATGCTATTTCGGTATGTACCTGAGAATGTTTAGCGTCACCCAAATCTTCCAAAAAGCAGCATTTCACAAACATTTCTAACAAAATTGCATAAAAGGGCAAATCCCCTTGAAGAGTTAGCCCTTATAATATCCTAAAAAAACAGTATTTTTCATATTATATCGAGCTTTGATCAATCGCTATATGCAATCAGGGTCGAGCTCGGATCTGTCAGACATATCTCAGGTTTTGAGGTAGTTGATATTTTCATCTTTTTGATGGCTATCCGCACTCCAACACGATCATGAAAAGTAGATGGAAAGCGAAATTTACAAATACTCTATTATAGCTCCCCTTTTTTGTCGTTTTAACCCGAGGGCCGCATTATTGCGACAGTTAATGTGTCATAAAAGCTTGACTTGCGACAAATAAAAGACTATCTTGTCGCGTAAAACTTGTTTTGTGACAAAAAATGCCAAAATACATCTCAGAAAAGGATCTATACCCCATTGAAACCCTGCTTGCCGACCGGCCTGATGGGTGCCGGATTGGGGAAATCGAGAAGGCCCTTGAGAGTCAGAGCCTATCCTTCAATCGTCGTACTTTGCAGCGACGGTTGGCCCAGCTTGAAAAAGCAGGAAGAATTCTAATTGCCGGTGTGGGACGAGCCACCCGTTATCTACCCATTTTATCCGCTGAAAAATCGGCTGAAGCCAATGGTGGTATCTTCCTTTCCATTGATGCGAAAGAGGTAAAAAATCAGATTTCCCGGCCTTTATCTGCCCGCCGGCCGGTGAGTTATCAACGGGAATTCATCGACAGCTATCAGCCGAATGTAACCTGGTACCTGCCAGCGGCAATACGTAATCACTTGATGGATAAAGGTCGACGAATCGGCATCGACTATGCCGCAGGGACTTACATTCGGCAAATCCTTGACAGGCTTTTGATTGATCTTTCCTGGGCGTCAAGCCGCCTAGAAGGAAATACCTACTCGCTCCTTGAAACCGAAAGGCTCATCGCATTCGGGGAAGCTGCACCCGGAAAAACACCCTTCGAGACCCAAATGATACTCAATCACAAAGCAGCTATCGAGTTCCTCGTAGATTCGGTAAATGAAATCGGGTTTGATCGGCGAACCATTCTCAATCTTCATGCCCTGCTCTCGGACAACCTGCTGGGTAATCCGTCAGCATCGGGACGACTGCGCGCTATCCCTGTCGGTATCGGAAAGTCTGTCTACGAACCGCTGGCAGTACCACAACTAATCGATGAAATCTTCCGTCAAATCCTGAATACCGCCGCCGCCATATCCGATCCATTCGAACAGGCATTTTTTGTTACAATACACCTGCCTTATCTCCAACCGTTTGAGGACGTCAATAAAAGGGTATCGCGATTGGCGGCTAATATCCCGTTCATTCACCACAACCTGTGCCCGCTGTCCTTCTTGGATGTACCTGAAGACCTTTACATTAATGGGCTGCTGGGTGTTTACGAACTGAACCGCATTGAGCTTATGAGGGACGTATTCGTATGGACTTATGAACGGTCGTGCGATCGTTATCAAGTCGTGCGGCATACTTTGGGGGAACCCGATACTTTCCGGCTGCGCTACCGTAGAGCTTTGATCGAATGCGTGGGTGAGGCGATCCGTCAGGTTGGCCGGGGCAATGCTGTTGATATAGGAGAAGTCCTCTCACAATTAACCAATGATCTGGTGCCGGAAAATGACCGTGACCACTTTCTCAAGATCGCCAAAGAAGAAATAGCCGCATTGCACGAGGGAAACTTTGCCCGTTACCGACTCCGTCCCGGTGAATTTAAAGACTGGCAAAAACGAAAGACATAGTGGTCACCTATGTCAGACATATCGAAGGTTTTTGAGATGGATGAT
>JAOUGB010000530.1 GCA_029857875.1 Desulfobacteraceae bacterium
GACATCAATTCTTTGGTTGCAAGGTGCCAATACGGGCATTTTATTACCCGAAGGGTTGAGTCGTTTTGCTTTTCGGCGTCTCAGCGAAAAGCAAAAAAAACAAAAACTCTGCGCTCTCTGCGGCTCTGCGGTGAATAAATTTTTATAAAAACCCTTTTAGGGTCATAATCATGCCACCCCTTTTAGGGGTGGTTATTGACTTTCTCGCATGCCTCGATCTTGAACAAAATATCTCATTTCTGGATAGACACTAGATAGCTTAAGTTTTTTTACGGTTTGTCCGAAGCATTAAGTGATAATCGGTATATTGTACCCAAATTAGCGTTGTATCTTAAAATCTATACATCAATATGATGTAAAAATAAACAGGCAGCTCTGTTTTATTTAGTCCTGAAAAACCAGCTCCAAGAGGAGAGGTCAGAGTTGTCCGGCTCTGCCTGAAGAAGCGTTGCAAGAGTTTGAAGTGAACTAAAGTTTAAAGTGATCTAAAGTTAAGGAATTCTATCAATTATATAAAATCAGCGGAGCGAAGCGACTCCATAACTTTAGGCACTTTAGCTCATTTTAGGCACTTCTAACTTATCGGACTTTCAAAGTTCAGTCTCTTTCAGGGGCAAACCAAAGCTTGGTCCTTTGGAGACAGGATTCTTTACTAGGCTCGAAAGGTCTCTCTTACTTGCTTGACACACAAGGTTGGTATCTCTATACTCACTTGACTTTTATTACAAGGCAATTCTTATCAATATCTAACACAAGATTATATGAAAACATTACCGCCTCAGATATGATTAAATTTTTGGCTGAAAGAACTCGTGAATAAGGGCTCATAATGAAAGAACCTACCCGGGCTATTTATATAGGTTTCCGCTTTATGAGGGAATTTAATCAATAACGTTAAATCGCCTATGGTTCTTTCAAAACGATCCCTAATCCACTCAGACAGCTTCCAGTCAAAAATTTAATCATATCTGAGGCTCCTTTGAAATCGATTTGTTTTAGGGATTAAGCAATTACATCAATTCAAATCGTTATTAACTTTGAGATTTAAGGGATGACGCAAGAATATTCTATTGAAATATGTAAAACGCTTGAAGCGAGATTTCGTGATGCAGAGTTGCATCGGCCCATGCGGGTACAGCGTTATGATGAAGGTACCGAGCTTGTTTATGATGTGAAAGCGGTTGCCGGCACGAATGAGGGAAGAATTCGTGCGGTTGTCGAAAAGTTTATCGGCGGCGGTTTTGCCGGGCAGGTGTACCGGGTTAAAATTGTGACAATCGACGCACAGAATGGTCCCATAGGGGGACTTGAAGAGGGCGGGACGTATGCCATAAAAATTCTTATCCCGCCTTCTGGTTTTTCCTGCCTGTTTCGAAATGCACTATATCTGGTTGGTTTTCAGGGGCCGTTTCAGCTTCAGGTGAATCCCGTGGCTGCAAGAGCCGGAGCCCTTTGGCAAAAATTTATCCGCCGTGCGGCCAAAATTAGATTTGGCGATGAAAGTACGGTTGTAGATATTCATGCAACCTTTGTGGACCATACCCTGGGAAGCTGCGGTGAGTTCAGTGAGTGGGTCGAGGGGCGTACCTGGAGACTTGAGGTCGATGATCATCTGGATGTTTTGAAAAAATGGCGAAGAGGCAAACAGGTAGATATGACTCGTTTGGGTTCTCCGGAATATCGGGCCAAATATCAATTTATGCATGAATTCGTCAATCTGCTGCATGATATGGGAGGATATGAATTTGCACGACAATATGAGTGGTCCACGTGTAAGAGCCAGCCAAACTGTCTGAAACGAAAGCACACAGATCATGATCCACACGGTGGATTGGTGGCCGTTGATTTCAGGGCGGGTCTCGCGCTGTTGGCGTTTTTGCCAATGAGTCCCGGAGACTTTAAGCTGATTTTCAAAGGGCTTAAACGGGGGAGTCTGGTTCAGTTCGATCGAGGCAGTATTCAAAAGCTAGAGCAATTTATTAACGGATATAAAGACGATTTTGCTGATATGCTCGAGATGCTTCAAGAACTGAAAGCATGTGAGCGTATTTATCGAGATTCGGTGCCGGATATAACGCACAACCTCTTCCGGTTGTTTTACAGTGGACGGCTTTGGGCGACGATGCTTGACAGTGCAGTGAATGGATGGAAGATACAGAATCTTATCGATGATTTGCGGGCAGAAAAGCTTCGGCGCAAAAAGGTCTTAACGGTATTGTTGTCTTTCATTGGTCTAATACCATTTTTCGGTAGCTTTTTTCAGCGAATTACGGGTCATGAGGGCTGGCGAAACCATTACAAGAGGGTTCTAACGAGTTGGGATTATGTGAAAAGAGCCTTTAAAGGGAGGATTGCGGAAAAAATTATTGTCTGGCACAGGGCGGGCCGGGTCGATGGTGCCGGTTCTTTGAAAACCGCTGAGTTGGGTTGGCTTTTTACCGGTCATTTTATGTTGTCGATACTGCCGGTTGGACTTCACAGGTTCATCACGGATTGGCAATATGCAAAAGATCGCCTGGCCCATCTCTTTGTTCGGCCGATTCGGTTGTATTTTAATTCTCGGCTTCGGGAACAGTGGCTTCGTGACATGGTCACAGATGGCCAGAAAAAGCATATTTTAAATGACGAGGATGCCAAGATTATTCTTTCACAAGTTGATGAGCCCTATATACAAAAATATCTGAAAAGTTTGGCGGTACATATCTGTACGTTACCGGTGACACAGGT
>JAOUGB010000531.1 GCA_029857875.1 Desulfobacteraceae bacterium
TTTTGGTGAGATCACTCACATGGCACAGTCATTGGTGGGGAAAGTCTTGTCCAAACGAGACATCATCCCACCCACGGTCGGTGACTTATCTACCAGATACACCTTATAATCTGAATTGGCCAGGTCCAGTGCAGCTTGCATCCCGGCAATACCGGCACCGACAACCATAACCGACCCGCTTTTGTTCGTCATTTCTCCTCCATTTATTTGTCATCTGTCATCCGTCATTTGTCATTTACCCATGACCCATGATCCGTGACCAACGACTATAATACTGCAAAAACCGGTATACGATCTTTCATTCCCGTAAACCCAACCTTATTTGTCTTTTCCAGATCCGCCAAAAGGTAAGAAATTCTCTTAAGATCGAGCCCGATCTTTTCGTTGATATCTCTGACTGAAGTATACCCTTCTTTCACAGCTTGATAAATCAAGTTCTTCTGATATTCTCTTTCAAGCACCGCATCGAGAATGGTTTCAAAACTCGCGGTATCCCATTTTCGTCCGTATACATCACCATGGGTGGTAATTTTAACTTCCTTTCCCACCATCCATCTCAATGTTTCTCCGGCAAGGGTCATCTCTGCTGCGGCCAGTTCAAAGCTAAATGCTTTCGGATCAAATTTCCCCTGGGCTTTGACGGATTCGGTAGCCGTGGTAACGACCTCCACAAATCGTTGGGCTTCGGCGGACGACACCCACGCCAGGTGAAGTCGATCTTTACCGATACCGGCAATATCAAACAATTTTTGGGCTAAACGGATCTTTTTTTCGGCCTGTACATTACCTTCCAGGTAATGGCAATCACCGAAATGTCACCCGGCCACCAGCACGCCGTCACATCCATCCTTAAATGCTTCCAGGACGAACAGCGGATCGACTCTGCCCGAACACATCACCCGCACGGTTCGGATACTGGGCGGATACTGCAAGCGTGAAACGCCGGCCAGATCAGCCCCGGCATAGGCACACCAGTTGCATAAAAAAGCAACGATTCTAGGTTCAAAATCTCCCATTATATCACCTTAGTTTTAGAGGTTATGGGTTATGGATTATGGGTAATGGGAATGGATAATGAATCATAACGTAAAGCAGAATTCCTTAACCTATATCCTTTTACCTCTTACCCCTTACCTGTTTTTATATGTTATACCGCAGCACAAATGGAAGCGACAATTTGTGCATCCCGGAAATGGAGCATATCGATGGCTTGTTGCGGGCATGACGCCGCACAAAGTCCGCATCCCTTGCAGGACGCTGAAATATTCTTGGCACGATAGCCTTTTCCTTCAACCTCCTCCAGCTCAATGGCAGCAAACGCACAGACTTCCGCGCAAAGTCCGCAACCGATACATTTCTCAGTATCAATCTGTGATACCAACGGCGAAATCTGAACGGAATCTTTTGCCAGAATGGTCGTTGCCCGGCTGGCCGCCGCCATGGCCTGGGCAATGCTTTCGTCAATGGCCTTCGGATAGTGGGCCAGCCCGCACAGGAAAATACCGTCAGTGGCAAAATCCACCGGCCGCAACTTGGCATGGGCCTCCATAAAAAATTTTTCAGCATTGAGCGGAATTTTATAAAATTCTGAAATTGCGCTATTCTCAGCCGGTTCTATGGCTGTGGCAAGATTGACGTAATCTGCCTTTATGGTGATGTTCTTTTGCAGTATCGGATCAAAAACATCCACTTTGAGACCATTTTCAATTTCCCTGACCTTGGGTTTATTATCCAGCGAATACCGGACAAAGATAACACCCAACTCCCGGGCTTTTTTGTACAGGTACTCTTTTTCGCCATAGGTCCGGATATCCCGATAGAGAATAAAAACATCGGTGTCCGGATGCTGTTCTTTGATGGAAACAGCCTGCAAGACAGAGGCGGTGCAGCAAATCCTGGAACAATACGGTCGATTGTCGTCCCTTGATCCGACGCACTGAATGAACACGATACTTTCCGCATTTTTCAATTTTTCAGGATCGTGCTCCAGATCATGCCAACGGGTCACTCTCGGATTCTGACCATAAAGGTACTCATCGACATCGGCAGCCTTGCCGCCGGTGGCAATAATGGTCACCCCGTGCTGAATGGTTTTCGTACCGTTTCCATTGGCCACCTGGGTTTCAAAGTTGCCCACAAATCCAGACGCACCCACCACTTCTGATCCGGTCAACACCTCAACGTCGGGATGCCGCTTCACTTTATCGACTAAACCGGCAAGATATCCTTTTACATCCTGTCCCTTCGAGGTCTGTTTTAAATCCTTTGCAGCACCGCCGAGTTCGGACGATTTTTCCACAATGGTTGCCGGGAATCCCTGGTCGGCCAAGCTGAGCGCCGCGGTCATGCCGGAAATACCGCCACCGACCACAAGCGCCGATTTGTTTATATCCACCGAAATAGCGGGAATCGGCTCCAGCAAAGAGGCTCTGTTAACCGCCATCCGTACCAGGTCTTTTGATTTTTCCGTGGCCCTTTTCTTATCGTTCGAGTGCACCCAGGTACACTGATTCCGGATATTGGCCATATCAAAAAGATATGCATTGAGACCTGCATTCCGCAGGGTCTCTTGGAATAACGGTTCATGGGTTCGAGGTGTACAGGCTGCCACAACAATGCGGTTTAAGTTTTGCTCTTTGATGACCTCGACCATTTTATCCTGAGTATCCTGACTGCAGGAAAACAGGTTGTCTTCTACATAAGAAACGTTGGGCAGATTTTTCGT
>JAOUGB010000030.1 GCA_029857875.1 Desulfobacteraceae bacterium
ACGAACCGTGTAGAACAAAATTATAGTAATTTTAATAAAGGAATAAAGTATCTATGTAGCCCAAAGGCGCAATTAATAGCCGCACACACAGCATCTTCCTTCTTTTCCTGTTTTTCCTATACGATCTCATTTTCTCATAAAAGCGCCTGAGGCCAAGCCCGAGGCGGTGCGACGCCGCATGGACGCTGAAAAGGTTTCTCCAGGGTTTATCCGCAGGATCACCAGCGTTTGTGAAATATTTGGAAAATGACAATCAACCATAATCAGGAGGTGGACCATGAACCTAAGAGGCACGATACTGCAACCTTGGACTTATCACACGCCTATCCGGGATGGAGACGGCAAGAACCTCTGGCAACGCCTGATCCGGGATGCAAAAAAAATTCAAAAGGACGGTTATACCGCGGTCTGGCTGCCGCCGGCCAGCAAGGCAGCGGGTTTGACATGGGCTCGCTCCTCGATCATACTCTGACAAAGGACCAGCCGATGCTTGCAGTTTCCTATGTCCACAGCCACGACGACTGCCCGCCCATTCACGGTCAAAATCACCGTGGCCATTATGTTGGCGACTGGTTCATCTCTCAGGCCTATGCCCTCATCCTGTTGCGTGATCAGGGTTACCCCATGGTTGCCGATGTGGACTGCCTGTGTCACCCTGACATGATCCGGCGCTATATGCTCCTTCGGCAAAACTGCACCTACGGACACCGCGAGGACCGCTTCGACCACCGCAACACCGTGGGTTGGTCCTTTTCCGGTGGCCATGGTTTTGACAACAGCATGGCCGTTGTCATTACCAATGGTGATCATGGTCGCAAGTGGTTGCCCACCCACCGGCCTTACACCCGTTACCGAGACTTCACCGATGCCTTCGGCCATTCTATCGACACCAATGAAAATGGCTGGGCCGAATTCGAGTGCCCCGCCGGTGGAACGTCGGTGTGGGTTGAGGAGACCAAGTATCAGTGGTTGAAGCATCAGATGAGCGACAGGCCATGAATCAATGATTGCGATAAGTGGTGATTTGCAGCGGCTAAAAGGATCGCCAAAGACTTTCGGTGTATGAAGGAGGGGATTTCCGATACGCTCTTCAAATTATAAGTCTATCTTTTATCTGAAATTATTTCCCTCAAGTCGAGAGTGCAGCGCATCTCGCGCCCGTTCAGCCAAAAAATATCGCTGAATCCCCAATATGTATATTGAAAAAAGAACCCGACCCTGTTAGACTAGTCTAAAACCAGTCTTAGGAGCAAATTATGGAAACAGTGGGCGCATATGAAGCCAAAACGCATCTACCCAAATTGCTTGAACGGGTATCGAAAGGCGAACGTATCACAATCACAAAACACGGTGTCCCTATTGCGGTATTGCAACCCCCTGATCCCGAAAAAGCTGTGGATACTAAATCAGTTATCGCTGAACTTCGCAAATTGCGAAACAAGCACAGCCTGGGTGGACTCTCAATCCGTGAGATGATCGAAGAAGGAAGGCGATAAATGAGCGAATATTTTGTTGTTGACAATTCCGTCGTGATGTCATGGTGTTTTAAAGATGAAACAAATCAATATGCTGATTCCGTATTGGATTGTCTTTCCGAGGGAACCGCCTTTGTACCATCGATCTGGCCCCTTGAGGTTGTGAATGTTTTATTGGAGGCGGAACGTAAAAAGCGTCTGAGCGAAGCAGACAGTGTTCGGTTCATCACATTAATATCTCAACTTCCGATAATTGTAGAGCATGAGAGACCAGAAAGAATAATGAAGGATCTATTGGCCTTTGCCAGATCAAATGACCTTTCAAGCTATGATGCTTCTTATCTCGACCTATCAATGAGGAAAGGCATTCCCATAGCCACACTAGACACTCGGCTGATAGAGGCTGCAAAAAAGACCGATATTCCAATTTTAATGGGTGAAAAAAATAGTAGATAGACAACCGAACAATAGTTTGAAATTTCCAGGTCGCCATTCAAATTATAAGTTTTTAGTTTATCGAGAATTATTTCACCCAAGTCTGGGGTATAGCTCATCTCGCGACCGTTAAGCATCTTTAAAACATGAATCGAAAACTAACGACAAAAACCGGCATTGCTAGAATTTGGGCCGCCTTCTTCTATTCCCTGAATGGACTACGTTTCGCAATTTCTAATGAAGCAGCATTTCGTCAAGAGGTATGCATAGTAGTTGTTCTTTTGGTTGTTCTCCTGTTTTTACCGCTATCTCTTTTTTGGAAAGGGCTCCTCTTTTTTGCAACGACATCTGTACTTGTCGTAGAGCTTTTGAATTCGGCAATTGAGTCGGTTGTAGATATAGCATCTCCAGAATATCATGACCTTGCTAAGCGGGCGAAAGATCTTGGTAGTGCCGCGGTATTGGTCAGCATTGTTTTTGCCATAGTATTGTGGGGTGTTGCCATTTTCATAATTCTTCAGGGTGAGCCGAAGTAACAAAAGGGAATGGTTGTTGAAAACCGTTTTAATATGGGTTTCCTTGGAATCGTGTAATGCATAACAGCATAATGAGCTCGGACATCCTATTATAAGTTTCAATTTTATCCGGAATTATTTCCCCCAAATCGGAAGTGCAGTTCATCTCACACCCGTTATGATAGGAGTGAATTGAAATGAAAGTTACCGAAGGTGATCTGATCAAAAAAGCAAAGGAAGGAGAATTCGATCTGATCGTTCATGGTTGCAACTGCTTTTGCACCATGGGTGCCGGGATCGCAAAGGGAATCAAAAGTGAATTTCCAGAGGCCTTTGATGCAGACCAAGCGACTCCCAAGGGATCAAAAGAAAAGTTAGGCACCTGCTCATTCGCAAAGATAAAACGGGAAGGAATCAATCTCATTGTCGTCAATGGCTACACCCAATTCGATTATCGTGGTCCCGGAGTAAAAGTTGACTACGATGCCGTAAGGTCTTGCATGAAATGGATCAAAGAAAATTTTGAAGGAAAAAGAATAGGACTCCCCAAAATTGGAGCCGGTCTGGCTGGAGGTGACTGGGAGAGAATCTCGCAAATCATTGATAAGGAGCTGGCTGGAGAGGACGTTACGCTCGTAGAATATAAACCATGACGCATAGGGGATGATGGTGAAATATTGACATTTAACTTTTTCACAATTTTTACATATGATTTAAATGAATATAATCGAAACCGGTAAAAAGACCAGATGGTTATGAGCAATTATTTTTAAATCAAAAGGTAGAATGATTGTGTTTACAATACAAAAATAACAGATATTTCCCGGGGTAAAGGAAAAAACATGTTTGTAAAAGTATGTGGGTTAAAAACGAAAGAACAGATAGATAAAGCCATAGAGTATGGATATGACGCAATCGGAATTGTAACCTATTCAAAAAGCAAACGATATTGTTCTACTCAGAACGCAATCGAACTCGCAGAATATGCAAAAGGAAGAATAAAAAGTTTCGTCGTAGGACTCACCTATAGTGATGTGCAAGAAGTTGCAGATGTGTTCGATTATACACAAATATATGAAGCAAGGCAGGTCCCAAACCTGGTATTGGCATCAAAGGAAAAACCTCCCCTGGACCTCAATTATGAATATTTTATTTATGACGCCAGTATAGGTAGTGGTGTTTTTCAGCAATTCCCTACATGGGTAAAAGACATGGCGGGGAAAGTTATTATTGCCGGCGGTCTCAACAAAGAAAATGTCTGTTCTGTAATCAAAGATATAAAACCCTTTGGGGTTGATGTATCCAGTGGTGTTGAAAAAGACGGAATTAAAGATTTTAGGATGATGAAGGAATTCATAGATGCCGTAAAAAACTGCTAACAACTGAATTGCAAGTTGCGACATCAAGTTCGGATTGGAGCGGTCGGCGGGCCGGCGGAAACCACCTTTGGTTTTTACCGATAATACATGTTCTACCCAAGAGAGATGATAATGAAAAAGTGCCCCTTCTGCGCGGAAGAAATTCAAGACGACGCGATAAAGTGTAAACATTGCGGTAAATTTCTGGATGCCTCCAACGACCCACACGTTGCAGAGGAAAAGATTCAATGGTATTTCCGAAAATCCTTTATTGTCATCGCAATCTGTTTTGTGGGGCCGCTGGCATTGCCCCTGATTTGGTGGCGTCCACAAACGACACGGGCATGGAAAATCGGGCTCACAATAGCAATACTTGTTCTCAGTTGGATCTTGTTCCAAACCACAATGGAATCCATTCGTACGCTCAAGGAGTATTACAAGCTACTTGAAGGACTGTGAAATGATCGACAGGTAGCAGTGGATTGGGACATCTGTTGCCACCCCTATTTACTATTAGCATAGTCAGGAGATCAAACGATGAAGTATTCCCGTTCTGTCATATTTTTGATATTTTGGCTCACTGCATCTTTTGGTCCAGCACATGCAGATGAAACCGTTCGGTCTGTTACACTAGAACAAATTTACACGAAGATGAATTCAATCAAGACGCTGAGCTACCAGAGCAAAATAAGATCACCTGCCGGTAATATGGCCAGAACGAAAATTTGGATTAAAGGAAATAAAGTTAGAGCCCAAGGGGACAGGATAAAGGCCGGGCAGATCGGAAAAAGAGGTTATCAATATTTTGGCGATAGATGGATAGAATCGCCTGGTTTTTCCATAAACACAGTAATTACCTTTTTGAAAGAAGCCCATGAAGCTGACGATACAAAGATAATAGGAGAACAGATCATAAATGGCGAAGATACGACTATAATCGAGTACACCCGGCCCAGATGGGATAACTTTTCTAATGTAATAAAAGTAAAATTGTGGGTTTCAAACAAGAATTTTGTCCCGATAAAAATTCAAGCTGTAAATATTACGGAGAATAAGATCCAAACTGAAGAGATAAGTAACATCTCTTTTGAAAAAATTGATGAAACGGTCTTTGATGACATTCTGAAGAAGGACGAACAGGTGAAACGCCAGGCCAAAGAGAAGTGGATATCCTGGATGGAGGCCAAAGAAAAAGGATACCAAGGGGCTCTAAAAATGGATGAGGACCTACGATATACACCAAAACAAAAGGAAATTTACTGGGAAAGTATTCTCTCATCTATATGCAAGGACAACCCTTACAGTGTCAAAGACGATGAGATGCGCGCCTATGCTCGTTCTCGTTTATTATACTGGATGGATAAAGAATCTGCATCCTCGCCCACGCCTCCTTCCGGATCACCGAGTGCTGAGAATGTAGAAATAGGTCGTGACAGCACGTATATTGCCTATGCCAACGGTGTGGTGGAAGACACCATGACCGGGCTTGAATGGATTGCAGGCCTCGACGCGGATACGAACTGGAACGACGCTCAAAACTGGGTGCAAAGTCTGACTGTTGATGGCGGAGGTTGGCGGATGCCAACAAGAGATGAGTTGAAAACGCTTTATAAAAAGGGTGCTGGTAAGAGCAATATGACTCCTTTGTTGAAGATTAGCGGATTTAGTGTATGGTCGGGAGAAAAAAAGGATTCGTCAACAGCTTGGAAGGTCGACTTTTTCGGTGGTAGAACAAGTTATAGAGTAATACCAATTGACTGTGACCGATGCATGTTAACACGGGCATTTGCGGTACGTTCCAAACATAATAAATGATTAAAGGATGTGGCAGAGGATTTGAATGTACACGATCCTTGATTATTTCTTCAACGTATTCCATGGCAGCTTTGTTCTATTTAATCTAACCGGTTGGGCGTGGAAAAGGACACGACGCATACATTTGATAACGATTGGCCTAACTATTTTGTCTTGGTTTGGTTTAGGAATATTTTACGGTTGGGGCTACTGCCCTTCTACGGACTGGCATTGGGAGGTCAAGCGTAAACTCGGAAAGATGAACTTGCCGAATTCCTACGTCAAATACTATGTAGATAAACTAACCGGGTTTACATGGGACCCTTTGGTAGTGGACTCGGCAGTCTTGATTCTGGGTCTCTTGGCATTTGCTCTGTCATGTTGGCTCAACTGGAAGGACTATACTTCTCGTCGGTATGCACGGCACTATGATTCATCGTTGAGGTGACATCGCAAGATTTCGTATAACCAATCGCTGATTCTGATAGGAAAAACTATGCGGTTTTTTTTAAAAGCAGTTGCAGGCATGAAAGTTCGGTGGCCGGCAGAATATAAGGGACGATAGCGAAAAATAGCCGAAGCGGCCCTTGGTGTCTGGTGAGTTTTTCGTTTAAAGGAATAAAAATATTTAAGGAAGCATGAGGATATCATGGAATTTAACATTATCCCGGATGAAGATGCGCTGAGTAAATGTGCTTGGTGCCAAAACCATATCAGCGACGACATGGAAGTTTTTGGTGTTGGCACAAAGCTAAAACCAGATGTTGATTTATCTGAATACGAAAGCCATTGTATTCAGATAAGTCTGGTTTCTGAAGAAAAGCCTATTTATATGATGGTAACAGCTCAGGGTTCAGAAGCCAAAAAGGAAGGTAAAGACGGTCTATTTTTACTTTGTTCTATAGAATGTAGCAAAAAACTAAAAAATGTTTTGGCAAAAGAAATTTCTATAGGAAAAATGTTTGGAACAGTTCACTTTGAATAAACACTGCTGCTTCCAACAAATCGTTTGAGGGAGATTTGTGGATGTCTATTGCGGGAATGGGGTCAAATCCTTAATATTGTTTTGAATAGTGCTTTTGTTTTTGGGTCATTGGACACCTACTTGAATCTGGTTCTTATAATATGCTTTTTAAGATGTCCGCCATAACTATACCACTTCATACAATGCAGCAGGCCGGGAAAAGAAAGAAATAGATGCCTTCAAACGTACTGATAAGCACCCATTTTATAAGCAAATTTTATGGGGCACAGCCCCTGTTTACCGATATTTCTCTACAAGTTTTCGACAATGAGCGCCTGGGCTTGATCGGTCCCAATGGTGCCGGGAAATCCACGTTCTTGAAAATCCTCGCCGATATGGAGCCTGCCGATTCCGGAGAGATTTCGCGAAAAAGAAACTTAAGCATGATTTACCTCCCGCAGGAGGACGTTCTCGATCCGGAAAAAACCATAGAGGAAACCTTGTTCCACGCCATTCCCAAAGAACTTGAGGCATGGCAAGTCAGTAAGCGACGTCAGGAAATCATGAGCCTCATTCAAGTGGATAACACGAACCAGAAGGTAAAAACACTCTCCGGCGGGTGGCGCAAAAGGCTGGCCATTGGTCAAGCCCTGTTTCAAAAACCGGATTTACTCCTCATGGATGAACCTACCAATCATCTGGATCTGGAAGGAATTTTGTGGTTGGAAACACTGTTAAAAGATGCCTCCTTCGCTTTTGTCCTGGTGAGCCACGATCGGTTCTTTCTGGAAAATACGACAAACCGGATTGTTGAGCTGAACCGGCGATATCCGGATGGGTTCATCAAAGTGGAGGGCAATTACAGCGCATTTGTCGAAAAGCGGGAGAAGTATGTCCATGAACAGGCAAAACTTGAAACCGTCCTTTCCAACAAAGTCCGCCGTGAGATAGAATGGCTCCGTCGCGGTCCCAAGGCGAGAACCTCAAAGGCGCGATACCGAATCGACAAGGCTTACCGGCTTCAGGAAGATCTTGAGACGGTGAAGGGCCGTAGCGCCCAAAACAGGAGCGTTGACATCGCCTTTGATACCACCCACCGAAAAACGAAAAAGCTCTTGGATGCGAAAAAACTGGGAAAAACCCTGGGTGGAAAACGCCTTTTTGACAATCTCAGCTTGACACTCACACCAGGCATGGGCTTGGGGGTCATGGGACGAAACGGAACGGGAAAAAGTACCCTCATCCATATTCTTAATGGCAAGCTGGCTCCCGATGCCGGTTCTGTAAAAGTGGCGGAGGGTTTACAGATCGTGACGTTTGATCAAAATAGGGAGCTATCGGACGGGAGCCGTACATTGCGGCAAGCCCTGTCTCCGGAAGGAGACACGGTCATATATCAAGGGCGGCCTTTCCATGTGACCGCTTGGGCCAAGCGATTCCTCTTTCAAAAAGAGCAGCTGGGCATGCCGGTTTCCGGGCTCTCCGGCGGAGAAAAGGCCCGCGTTCTTATCGCGAACTTGATGTTGCAACCGGCGGATGTCCTCCTATTGGACGAGCCCACCAACGATTTGGATATTCCCACACTTGAGGTGCTCGAAGAGAGTCTGGATGAATTTCCCGGCGCCATCGTCCTCATTACCCACGACCGGTTCCTCATGGAGCGTCTTTGTGATCTGTTGCTTTATCTCGATGGGGATGGCGGTACGGAATATTTTGCAGATTATGACCAATGGCTTCAATACAATAAGGACAGGCTGTCCGCCACACCTCAATCCGGTGAAACCTCACAAAGCCTCCCGAAAAAGAAACCTCAGAAGATGGCCTACGAAGAACGTAAGGAGCTAAACCGGATTGAAAGACAGATAGAAAAGGCAGAAGGTATTGCGGACAACTTACAACGACAGCTTCATGATCCTGAAATCACGTGTGATGCCCATCGATTGGCGGAAATATATACCAAACATCAAGAGGCCAAAAAGAAAGTTGAGCAGCTGTATCAACGTTGGGAGGAATTAGAGTCCTCTGGGGTCGGACCCAGATAAAAGGAGTGATAAACCATGAATAAAATCAAAATTGACAGTAGCGCGGCTTTTTTATACCCGATGCCGATGGTATTGGTAGGCTCTGTTTTCGAGGGGAGAGCAAATTTCATGGCTGTAGGCTGGGTTTCAAGGGTTAATTTCAAGCCCCCTTTATTTGCAATAGCATTGGGTCCCCACCATACCAATAAAGGCATTGACGAAAACAGAGAATTCAGCATTAATATTCCGGATGGCTCACTCATCGAGAAAACGGATTATTGCGGACTGGTTTCAGGCAGCAAAACCGATAAATCCGAACTTTTTAATGTTTTCTATGGGGAATCGGACAAAGTTCCGCTGATTGAGGAGTGTCCGGTTTGTATGTCGTGTTCAGTTTATGATGCTGTTAAACTGCCGTCTAATACGCTTTACATCGGAGAGCCGAAAGAGGTTTTTACGGAAGAAAAATATATGACCGATAATCAGTTGGATATAAAAAAAATAAATCCATTCACATTAACCATGCCTGACAATCACTATTGGTCTGTTGGTGAAAATCTCGGCAAGGCATGGAACATCGGCAAAAACTTAAAGAAAAGCTGAATGGAACATCCTTATGCAACAGACCCGAATTACCGCATACTTGGCTCCAAAGGGTTTTGTCAATCAGGCTGCAGCGGAACTGAAGGGAGTGCAAGCCGTTCACGGCCGACTGATCATCGCAGGCGGACCGCCGCAAACTTCCTACTGGGCCCAGAACACCTGGCTGGAGCCTCGCACACTCCGGATACGTTCCATTACGGACGGCGCCAAAGCCCTGCGTGCCATCCAGCGCAACTGGATCATGTATTCGTTTCGGTGGCATCGTCGATCCACGTTAATCCAGGAGAAGCTTCCGCACGTTTCCGCACGGCCATTGCGATTCCCGGAACCTGTCCCTCAAAGCCCCCTGGGATCCTGGACCTTGTTGGCGCCCGACCTCGTTCTGTCGTCGGCACGATGTTCAAGCGCCTTTCCTCACGGAGAGGTTCGGTTTGTGGAAATCAAACAGGGACCGCCGTGCCGGGCCTACCTGAAACTCTGGGAGGTGTTTTCCCGCATTCAAAAGATGCCGGCACCGGGGGATGCGTGTCTGGATGCAGGGGCAAGTCCGGGAGGATGGACATGGGTATTGCAGCAGCTCGGGGCCCGTGTGCTGGCCGTTGATCGCACTGATCCGACCCCTGAAATTATGCGAATGCCGGGCGTGACATTTCGAAAGGGAAACGCGTTTTCAATTCTACCGGATCAGGATAGCCGCTTCGACTGGATATTTTGCGATGTGGCCTGTTATCCGGAAAAGCTCCTGGAATGGGTTTCTATTTGGCTGAATTCGGGAAAATGTCGCAATTTCGTATGCACGGTAAAGTTCCAGGGAAATTCCCATTATGGCGTTATCAAGAAATTTGCCGCTCTTCCGCATACTGCATTTCTTCATCTATCACACAACAAACACGAATTGACCTGGATTTCTCTGAATGTTTCTTCCCACAACTAAAAATGAGCTGAAGGCTCTTGGCTGGAAATCTCCGGACGTCATACTGGTAACAGGAGATACCTATGTGGATTCACCGTTTATCGGCGTCGCGGTCATTGGAAAGGTACTGATAGATGCCGGTTATACGGTAGGCATAATAGCGCAGCCCGATATCTCCAGTGGAAAAGATATCGGCCGGCTGGGGGAGCCGAATCTTTTCTGGGGAATTACTTCGGGATGCATGGACTCCATGATATCCAATTATACGCCGACGAATAAACGTCGAAAGCGAGATGATCTGACCGGCGGCGGTCTAAATATCAGACGACCGGACATGGCGGTTATCGCATATACCAATCTTGTTCGCCGATATTTCAAAAAGACGAGACCGATTGTTATCGGAGGGATTGAAGCGAGCCTGAGACGCATCTCCCATTATCATTACGGGTCCGACAGTATACGGCGGTCCATTCTTTTTGACGCCAAGGCCGATATTCTGGTCTATGGAATGGGGGAAAAAACGACGCTTGAACTGGCAAAAAACATCCGGCGCCGCCAACCGGTAACGGATGTCCGTGGAATCTGCTATATTGCCCCAGAAAAAAAAGAAGGTTACATAGAACTCCCATCCCATGCGGAAGTTGCGGTGGACAGCGCCAAGTTCATTGAAATGTTTAAGATTTTTTATAAAAACAACGATCCGATAACCGGAAAAGGTCTTTGCCAGAAACAGGACAGCCGTTATCTGGTCCAGAATCCTCCTCAGTTTCCGCCAACGAGCGAGGAACTGGACCATATTCATGAACTGGACTATGAACGGGACGTCCATCCGTATTATTCAGCATGGGGGCCGGTGCGGGCACTTGAAACCATCCGGTTTGCCATCACGACTCACAGAGGATGTTATGGCGACTGTAACTTCTGCGCCATATCCGTACATCAGGGGCAAAGGATTGTGGATCGGAGTGAAGCGTCCATTCTGAAGGAAGCGTCAGTTTTAACCAAACATACCGAATTTAAAGGATACATTCACGATGTCGGAGGCCCCACCGCCAATATGTACGGCATCGAATGCGAGCGAAGAAAAACCAAAGGCACATGCCGCAACAAGCGCTGCCTGACACCGGTGGTCTGCAATAAGCTGGAAATCAGCCATCTTCCCCAGATTGACCTACTGAAAAAAATCAGGCAGATGCCAAAGGTTAAAAAGGTTTTCATCGCTTCCGGAATACGCCATGATCTGGTGCTGAAAGATGAAACATACGGCCTTCAATATCTTGAAGAGATTATCCGGCATCATATTTCCGGACAACTGAAAGTCGCACCCGAGCATTCCGAAGATCATATTCTTGCGCTCATG
>JAOUGB010000635.1 GCA_029857875.1 Desulfobacteraceae bacterium
TTTATCCTGCCTGCCCTGTTCAATCTGCGATAGCAATAGTTTAACCCGTTGAATTCCGTTTATCGGACATGCTGAAAGCTTGATTCAACTGGGTTGAAACGTATTTAACCGGGGTTAAATGCGGAGCATTTTTAACCGGGACCTGACCCCGTTGTTTCCAACAAGCAACTTATAATCTTATGTACGTCCCCGAGTCCACTAAGATATGTAGACTGCTTGTGGAAGCAACAATGTACCGGACTACTTGGCTATGGCCAAAGCAGGATCAAACTTTCCGGAAACTGTTGGACTCTGGGCACTTTTTGTTGCTCTCCTCACCTGCTCTGATAAATAAGGAATTAGTTCCCCAAGGCTGACTTTGTTGTCCTGATTGTAATCTGCATTTCCTTTTAATGCTTCCATAAGATAATAGGTAAATACACCATGACCTCCTCCCCATTGACTGCCTTCCTGGGATGTCTGTTTGTCTCCCGAAGCACTGATTACGGCTACGCCTTTGCCGGCCTTGGAAAGCTGTTCGAGACGGGTGCTGATGGGATTAACGCCAATACCGCGGGTTGAACGTCGGGCCACATCAAATGACTGGCCTACACCGCCACTGTGACAGGCATCAGCAATGACAATGATTCGTTTTGCCTTGATAAAGCGCTTGATTGCGGTTTCCACATCCCACATTGGAAAACCGGTTGCAGCAATATTGTCATATTGGGTGTCATAGGGCAAAAGGTAGAGATTTTCGGGCGTATCTGGAGAATCCGGTGAACCGTGTCCGGCAAAAATAATAATCACGACATCCTTTTCAATGGCCTGCCGGAGCCAATTGAACAAGGCATCCTTGATGTTTTTTGATGTTGCTTCTTTATCCAAGAGCAGTTTAATGTTATTAGGAGAATATTCTCCACCGGTCGATGAAATCAGCCAATTATAAAAATATTCGGCATCGGCATTGGCATAACGTAGAGATTGGATACGTGTATCGGAATATCTCGAAACACCAATGATAACCGCCCAATGCTGTCGGAACTGATCTTCTTGGGGTAAAAAGGATTTTTGTTGGGGTAGCACTAAATGTTCTGTTGCAATCTGTTGAGTTAAATCAATATCCACCTGAACATTTTCTCCGGATTTAACGCTAATCCATTTCCTTACCGTAGTATACCCTTTCCGGGAGACTTCCAAGTGATAATCTCCGAGATTTAATTCGATTCCCGGAATGTAAACCGGCTTAATATTCAATATCCGAATTTTTGAATCACTGGGTGTTGCATTGACATATAGACGGAAATTTGATGATAGGGAAGCCTTTTGTCCTCCGGAATCGCTAAAATTTTCTGCCAGATAGGGTTGTTTGATTTTAAGATGTTTTTTGACTTGATCGGAATCCGAAATCCTAGAAGATATTTTCTCAAGAGCATCTTTTACCGCTTCCTCAGTGGTAAAGGGAAGATCCTTTTTCCATGAACCCATGGCGTTTATCATCGCCATATTTGATTGCTTTTTTTTGCCGGTCCCCTGAACATTTTCTTCCCAAATAATTTCACCGTCTTTGTCCAGAATTTTAAAATGCATTGAAATATCAGACACCAAAGTTCCCGGAGATATAAGGGTCATACCGTCAATTCTGAAGGAATAATCTTTAATGGAGGGTATAATCGTGCCTCTGGCGTCTTTTACTTCTTTAACTGAGCTAACGATATGGAGCTTCTCGAATAATTTTTGGAACGTTTTTTTTGATGCGCTTGAAACGATATTACCCAAAGGAACTTGAAAAGTATGGACGCTTCCAACAAATGATGAGGGGTGTCCTTCCCAGGTTTTGGATTTTAGTTCTTCTGACAGATATAGGTTCATCGTGGCAGGTAAAACTTTACCTTCATAAGCCGTCGTAATCTTATCAGGTTTTACCGTGTCGACTGTATAGGAGCACCCTACTGTAAAAAGCATCAATAATATAAAAGTAAATTTAGTTCTCACTGTTCTGCCCCCTATAAACTTAAATTTCAAGTTCGAATCCTTAATGCAAATGTAAGAAATAATCCCACAGAGCACTTGCGAGAATTTTAAAAACCGTTACACGACTTTATTGAGATTGCTTTAATTGGACTATATTGAATTTATGCAACAGTCCGTCAGCGCACGACACAATTTATCATTGACTTGTTATTGACGTCCCGGAAGTCTTCTATCTCATTTAATTTCCCCCTCGATATCCTGAATCGAGTCAATTGACAATATCAAGTTTGCGCCATTCACTGGCATTTTCAAAAGGGAGCGTCCCATCGTCATAATCCCGAAGATAGTAG
>JAOUGB010000533.1 GCA_029857875.1 Desulfobacteraceae bacterium
ATTGCCCGATATGTGCAGTTAAGGGGGAAATAGCGTGGGCGTGAAATTGCCTGATCACAAAACCAAGATCGTATGCACGATCGGTCCGGCCTCTCATTCAGAAACCGTTCTTGAGGAATTGATGGGACGGGGCATGAACGTCGCCAGGCTCAATTTCGCTCATGGTACCGTTGAGGGACACAGGGAAGACATCCGGCGTATACGTTTGGTAGCAGCGAAATTAGAGCGTTCATGCATGATTCTTGCCGATCTTCCCGGCCCCAAAATCCGCGTCGGCAAGCTGCAGAGCGAACCGATCATGCTGAAAAAAGGTGACCCCGTAACCCTTACCACAAAAGATGTGCCCGGCACAGCATCACGCATATCCGTCAACTACGAAAGATTACCGGAGAGTGTGACCCCAGGAAACGTCATCTTTCTCAACGACGGATTTATCCAATTGCACGTTCAAGAAGTATCCGGCACTGAGGTGATCTGTGAGGTCGTAATCGGCGGACCGTTGCTCTCCCATAAAGGCCTCAACCTTCCCGGGGTAAAATTACTGGTAGATCCGGTGACAGATAGCGACCTCGTTTTCGTCGAGTTTTGTTTACAGGAAGGGATAGACACCTTTGGTGTTTCATTTGTAGAAAAGGCAGATGATATCCATAAGGTCAGGAACTTTTCGAGAGAAAGGGGAAAGTCGGTCCATGTGGTGGCAAAAATCGAACGGGCTGAGGCGGTCGAGAACATTGATGAGATTCTGGATGCGGCAGACGCTCTTATGATAGCCCGTGGAGACCTGGGTGTCCAGATTCCGGTTGAGGATGTTCCCGCGGTCCAAAAGAAACTGATTCATAAAGCCAATCTGATGGGGCGTCCGGTGATCACCGCCACGCAAATGCTCGTATCCATGACGGAGAACATTCGCCCTACCAGGGCGGAGGCATCGGATGTGGCAAATGCCATTCTTGACGGTACCGATGCGGTAATGCTGTCTGAAGAGACGGCTATCGGCAGATACCCTGTAGAGACCGTAGACATGATGGCCAGGATAGCATCATCCATTGAGCGGGAATGGAAGAGCTTACAGACATTGTCCGACCTGCGTGAATACTCCAGGCCCCGCCTGGGCCATCAACAGACGACCCCAGAAGACGTCATTTCCTTTAATGTGGTTGAAGCCGTTCGCGCCCTCGATGTCCGCTGCGTCGTGACGCCCACGCAAAATGGGAGCACCCCTCGCAGAATCTCCCGGTTCAGGCCGGATTGCTGGACGCTCGCTTTCAGCAGAAGCGAGGGAATTCACAGGTTCCTGGACCTCTCATATGGTGTTTTCCCGGTCTTGCTGGGTAATGACATCGAAGATTCGCCCGGTTGGATTATGAAATTCATCGGTGAATCGGGATTGGTCATAGAAGATGATACCGGGATTTCTCGCAAAAGTTGAAAACATGGCTTGTTTGGTTCCTGGATTATTGGGTGTTCATCACTTGCGAGCCGATTATATCGGGCCGGATAAGATTCATTCGGGGATGCACATTGTAGTCCAGCGTGGATCCAGCCCGGATGAACGGATACAAAATTGGACCCCTTTCAAGAGGAGGCAAATAAAACAAATGGAGGAGGAAAGACCATGAGCGAAGTCATCTACGATACGATCATTATAGGAGGAGGACCGGCTGGAGCAGCAGCCACAGTCTATGCCGCCAGAAAAAAGCTAAAAGCATTGCTCATTACCAGCGATTTCGGCGGGCAATCTGCAGTTTCGAGCGATATCGAGAATTGGATTGGAGAAGAAAACATTACTGGTCTTGAACTGGCAAAAAGGTTAGAAAAACATGTCCGGAGACAACACGAAATCGAAGTTAAAATGCCTGAAAAGGTTGCCGCAGTGGCAATGAATGAAGGGCCTAACTGCATTTTCGAGGTTCATACTGATAAAGGCGACACATACCGATCAAAAACACTAATTATTGCCTCTGGAGCCCGTCGGCGGCGGCTCAATGTTCCTGGAGAGAATAAATTTGACGGAAAAGGCGTTGCCTTCTGTTCGACCTGCGATGCTCCATTGTTTCAAGACCTGGAGGTTGCCGTGGTAGGAGGCGGAAACTCTGCCTTAGAGACCGTGATCGATCTATTGTCCTATGCAAAAAAAATCTACCTGCTCATTCGCCAGGAGGAAATGACGGGTGATCCAATCACTCAAGAAAAGGTGACAAAATCCCCTCAGGTGGGGATTGTCAAGAATGCAGAGGTTCAGGAAATAATCGGCGACCAAATGGTCACGGGGCTCCGATATAAGGATAGGAAAACACATGAGGTGAAGGAACTGAAAGTGGAAGGAGTGTTTGTGGGGATTGGGTCTGTACCCAACTCGGATTTCATAAAAAATCTGGTCCAAACGAACGAAAATAGAGAAATCGTCATAAACCATCTAACGGCCCAAACTTCTAAAAAAGGTATTTTTGCAGCGGGCGATGTGACGGACGACCCCTTCAAACAAAATAACATTTCCGCTGGCGATGGCGTAAGAGCCGCACTGTCCGCATACAATTATATTTTGAATACCAAGAAGTATAGTCCATGCGCTGAAAAAGAGGAATGAGCCTGGGACGTTTTAATAAAGAGAAATGGGGGTGATGATCGTCGAGTTGGTTTAGATTATCTACTCAATTAAGGTTAAGAATGCTATTCTTGGGAAAGAAGTTCGTTTTTTTTTCACATAGCGGC
>JAOUGB010000532.1 GCA_029857875.1 Desulfobacteraceae bacterium
CAAAAGCAGAATATCGGTCTTGCGTTCTCTTAAAGGCGGCATATAGATGGGAAAAACATTGAGACGGTAATACAGATCGCCTCTGAAACTTTCATCCTTAACGGCCTGTTCGAGGTTCTTATTGGTAGCGGCAATAATGCGCACATCCGTTTTGATGGTTTGATGTCCGCCGACGCGCTCAAACTCCTTTTCCTGCAAGACCCGCAGGAGTTTAATTTGAACAGTAAGTCCCACTGATCCGATTTCGTCAAGGAAGATGGAACCCTTGTGAGCCATCTCGAATTTGCCGATATTTTGACTGATGGCCCCTGTAAACGAACCTTTTTCATGCCCGAAGAGTTCACTCTCAATCAGGTTTGAGGGAAGGGCTGCGCAATTGACTTTAACAAATCTGCTTTTAGCCCTGAGGCTGTTATAGTGGATGGAATTTGCCACAAGTTCTTTTCCGGTACCGCTTTCACCTCGAATTAAAACCGTGGCAGTGCTCTTTGATACCTGCGAAACCATCTGAAAGACTTCTCGCATTTTGTTGCTGTTGCCGATGATATTCGTTATGTGGTATTTATTCTCAAGCTCATTTTTCAACCGGATATTCTCTTCACTGAGCCGCTTTTTTTCCAGGCGGATGGTTTCCAGGTTGATCACATGCCTGGCTACCATGGTTGCAATCACGGACAACAGTTTTTCGCCGTCGCTCAAGTCATAAGACGGATTATACGGTTTATCGACACTAAGTGAGCCGATAATCTGATTTCCCTTTTTTATTGGAACGCAAATAAAAGAGAGTTCTTCATCTTTAACGGCCTTGCGAGAAGCGGTTCTGTTTAGAAATAGCGGTTCATCGCTAATTTTGGGGATGGTAATGGCTTTGCCGGTTTCAATCACCCGTCCGGTAATTCCTTCCCCCAGTTTGTATTTTACCCGTTCCACCGCACTTCGAGAGAGACCGTGGGCCACTTCGATGTGGATTTCGTTGCGTAAAGGGTGCAAAATGGTTACGGTGCCGCGCACCATGTTCAGGGAATTGGAGAGAATTTCCAAAACCTGATATAAAGACTTTTTAAGATCCAGGTGTTCATTGAGTGCTTCGCTGATTTCATACAGCAATGTGATGTCTTCGATGCGTTTCATCTTTTCCCGATATCCTTAAATCAAAATTTACAATTTTGTAATAAATCGCATGTCTATGGTTAATGCAAGAAATATTTTTTGAACACACAAAATTCTCTTTAACGGTCAAATCCGATTCCAAATGAGAAAGGCTGAGAGTACAATGAAATATAGTAAGGCGTCACCCCTTCTCGGAGCCCATTTTTCAATTGCAAAAGGATTGCACCATGCGCTCTATGAGTCCGAAACATACGGATGTACTGCCCTTCAGATATTTACAAAAAACACCATCACCTGGAAGGAACGAACATTGACTCAGGAAGAGATTAAGCGGTTTGATCAGGCAAGAGAACAGACAGGTATCACCTCAATTGCGTCACACACTTCTTATCTAATCAATTTGGCAACGCCTGAAAGAGAAAAACATGCCATGTCGTGTAATGCACTTAAGCAGGAGTTGATACGATCATCCATGCTGGATATTCCATTTGTTATTCTTCATCCGGGTGCTCATTTGGGGAAAGGAAAAGACAAGGGAATTGAAAAAATTGCCCTCAGTATCAATGAAATATTCGCTCAAACCCCTGACATACAAATCCGGCTTCTTCTTGAAACCACAGCCGGTCAGGGTTCCGGACTGGGACATACCTTTGAACAACTGGCATCGATTATGGAAAAAATTGAAAACCAAAACCGGGTTGGGATTTGCCTGGATACCTCCCATGTGTTTGCAGCGGGTTATGATATTCGTACACCAGAGTCCTACCGCAAGGCAACGGATGCGTTCGATGCAATCATCGGCCTTGAAAACCTATATGTTATCCATTTAAATGATTCAAAAAAAGAATTGGGCTCCCGGGTGGATCGACACGAACACATTGGTAAAGGATATATCGGAATCAAGGCATTTGAATTGTTGATGAACGACATGCGTTTTGAGAATGTCCCTAAAATTATTGAAACACCCAAACAAAAATACGGCCCGGACACGGATAAAATGAATTTGAACCGATTAAGGTCGCTGGTATTTAAAAAGTAATTACTTAACTTCAATATATTGTTGTTCCTTTTATGTTAAACACAATATACGGTTTTTTTTTTACTTGACACACCCTATCCTTAGTTCTATAGTACAGAATCTTAATTCTTACAGATCAAACAGGTTTAAAATTTAAATCTAAAATGGACAAGAAAATTAACATACAGATACTATTCGTGGAAGTGATCCGTTTTTTCTTTATTTTCACGATGATTCTGGGGGTGTCTTTAGTTTCGATACATAACGGAGCTAAAGATGCTCAGATTGTTAATAACACTCGAGATATTTTACAGAACGCGGACTTTCGATCCAGATTTAGACATAAAAAAGAACGCTTGTTCCATCCCATCATCGTTCAGGAGGCCGGTCGTCATGAGATTGACCCCGCCCTTGTAAAGGCGATTATCATGGCTGAGTCCGGATACAATCCCAACGCCATTTCAGACAAAGGGGCAAAAGGCCTTATGCAGTTGATGCCTTCAACTGCCCAGGCTCTCGGTGTGGAAGATGCTTTTAACCCCCAGCAAAACATCAGCGGTGGTGTTCGCTATTTTAAACGGCTC
>JAOUGB010000534.1 GCA_029857875.1 Desulfobacteraceae bacterium
AACTTACATGACCCCTTCGAGCAATGCATCCACCTTGCTCATAATCTGAACATCTTCATACCAATTGAGTTCAATGGCTTTGGCAGGACATTCCGCTGCACAGACACCGCAGCCGTGGCACAAAGCTATGTCGATCTCACTTACCCCGTCTTCGTTAATTCTCGGCACCTGATACGGACACGACCTGACGCATATCAGGCATGACGCACAAAGATCTGCTTCCACATGCGCCGTTACCGCCGATAAGGTTAAGTGTGGCTGGGACAAAAATGTCGTGGCCCTGGAAGCCGCAGCAAAGGCCTGAGAAATCGATTCATGCAACAGCTTGGGACTATGGGCGGTTCCGCAGACAAAGACACCCTCTGTTGCCATGTCCACCGGCCTCAATTTAACATGCGCCTCCATGAAATGACCTTCTGCTGTTCTGGCCAGCTTTACAATGGATGCGAGCTCTTCGGTATCTTCAGCCACCATCCCTGCACTCAGTGCCAGAAGATCGGCACTAACCCTGAGCCTCCGTCCCAAAAGGGGATCATTAAAGGTCACCATCACACCCTCATCGGACGATTCCACCGTGGGAGGATCTTCAGGATCGTACCGGAAAAACAGTACGCCCTGTTTTCTGGCTTCAGTATAGTAATCTTCCAAAATTCCGTATGTCCTGATATCCCTGTAAAGGATATAAATTTCAGCATCCGGATTAAGCTTTTTAATGTGAAGGGCGTTCTTGATGGCGCTCTGGCAGCAAATCCTTGAGCAATTCGGATTATCTTCGTTTCTGGATCCGATGCACTGGATCATGACCACTTGATTCAAATCTTGTGCCCCTTGTTCTTTTAAATGCTGGGCCAGCTCAACCTGGGTCATCACCTTTTCATTTTCCTCATAAAGGAATTCTTTGGGATGGTATTCCGTTGCACCGGTGGCCAGAACAACGACACCATGGCTGATCTTTCTTTCGTACATACCCGGCCCCACCAGAACTTCGGTGGTGAAATTTCCCTTGAACCCGGAAAATCCGACAATAAGGGAACGGGTCAGAACCTGGATGTTAGAATGGGATGTCACCCTTTGAATCAATCCTTCCAGGTAAATTCCGACGTCCTGGCCTTCTATTGTGGCTGTCAGACGATTGGCCATGCCTCCCAGTTTTTCTTCCTTTTCAACCAGAACCACGGGAAAACCCTGATCTGCCAAACCCAACGCCGCATTCATACCGGCCACCCCGCCGCCGATGACCAGAGCCCTTTGGACAACCGGGATTTTCTTTTCACTCAGGGGATGGAGTGTCGCAGCACGGGCCACCGCCATCCGAACCAGGTGTTTGGCCTTTTCCGATGCTTTTTCCGGAGCATCTGAATGGACCCATGAGCCCTGATTTCTGATATTGGCCATTTCAAAAAGGTATTTGTTCAAACCGCATGCTTTAAGGGTGTCCATGAATATGGCTTCGTGGGTTTTGGGCGTGCATGCAGCCACCACAATCCGGTTAAGATCATGCTCTTTAATGATTTTCTTCATATTTTCCTGGGAATCCTGAGAGCATGTAAACAGATTTTGTCCGGCGTATTTCACAAACGGAAGTGTTTTGGCATATTCTTCAACAACATTGACATCAACAACACCGGCAATGTTCACGCCGCAGTTGCAGACAAAAACGCCGATTCGGGGTTCCTGTCCTGTCAGATCTATTTCCGCAGGGATCTCAACGGTTTTGGTACATGTGTTTCGGGCTTCGCTCAAAAAGCCTCCAGCCAAACACGCTGCAGCACTTGCTTCGGTAACGGAACTCGGAATATCTTTAGGTTCCTGAAAAACACCGCAGGCATAAACCCCTGGGCGGGACGTCTCCACCGGTGTAAAGGGCTGGGTCACGGCAAAGTTATATTTGTTCAGATCCACATTCAATCGGTTGGCCAAATCAGTTGTGGATCCGGCGATCTCAAGACCTACGGAGAGAACCACCATGTCGAAAATTTCCTCATGAAGCTTTCCGCTGGTATCGACATACTGAAGGCGAAGATCATTTTTCTCTCCAATCTCATCGATGGTATGCACCCGGGCATTTATAAATCGGACGCCTGCCTTGTCTTTTGCCCGCAGATAGTATTTTTCATAATCCTTTCCAAAGGTCCGAATATCCATATAAAAAATGGCACAATCAAGATCGCCTCCGGCATGTTCTTTGGCAATCATTGAATCCTTAATGGCATACATGCAGCAAACCGAAGAACAGTAGCCGTTGCCGCACTTATTGGTATCCCGGGAACCGATGCACTGAAGCCAGGCGATTTTTTTCGGTTCTTTATGATCGGAAGGCCGAGCCAAATGGCCCATGGTGGGTCCTGAAGCACTGAGAAGACGTTCAAATTCAAGGCTGGTCACCACATTGGGATTGCTATGGTAATGATAGAACTGTTCCAATGTCGAAGGATCATAGGGTTTGCTCCCCGGGCATAAGATAAGGGATCCGACTTCAATCTCTTTTTCCACGGCAACCTGCTCATGGTCAACAGCCTGGGCCAGACAGGCATCTACACATTGGTAGCACTCGGAACAGATGCCGCAGGCCAAGCACCTATTCGCCTCTTTACGAACCTGTTCTTCGCTGAAACCAAGCTGCACCTCGTTGAAATTGTTCATTCGTTCTGCAGGATCCAGGTGGGGCATTTTTTCCTTGGGGATGTTTTCGCAACCTTT
>JAOUGB010000031.1 GCA_029857875.1 Desulfobacteraceae bacterium
TATCGAAAAAATATACAGTGTTGCCGATGATGAAACCCCGGGTCATAAAAACGCCCAGGTTTGAAATCTATCCAAAAAATGACATACCACCCCATAAACCCATACCGAAAACCAAACCCGCAGTACCCATAAAATTACCCAAAATTGCCATTATTATTGATGATATCGGCTATGACAAAAATATAGCCCAAAAATTCCTTGATCTTGACGCTGTCTTGACATTTTCCATACTCCCCCACAGTACTCATGAAAAAAGAATTGCCAGGATAGCTCATTCTAAAGGATTCGATGTGATGTTGCATCTGCCTATGGAGCCCAATGAATATCCATTGATAAATCCCGGTCCCGGAGTTCTTCTCACTTCCATGTCACCAGATCAACTCATCAACCAGCTCAATGAGGACCTGGACGCTGTTCCTTTTATCAAGGGTGTAAATAATCATATGGGGTCAAAAATGACGACAATTGCCCCTCAACTCCATCAAATTTTTTCGATTTTGAAGAAAAGAGGTCTCTATTTTATTGACAGTCGTACCACTGTCGACACACTTTGCGGACCGTCGGCACAATTACTACAAGTTCCCTTTGCACAAAAAGATGTGTTTATTGATCACATACCGGAGCCAGATTTTATCCGCGAACAAATACATCGGCTCATAAAAATTGCCGGCAGTCATGGTGAAGCCGTCGGTATTGCGCACCCGCATACTGCAACCTATGAAGTTCTTAGTGAAATGCTTCCCGAGTTAAAAGAAAAAACGATTCTGGTTCGTGCATCTGATATCGTGCATATTGCAGATTAGTTTTCGGACAGAGCCTGCGGGTAAAAAGACTTCATGGCGACATAATAAACAGGACTTTTTATGTCAAATACTATGGAAACACCGGCGCGGTTAAAGAATAAAATACTCGCCTATTTTTGCGTGTGTTATGTGGCACTTGCACTAATTGTCGACCACAATGGCAAGTTTTCATTATCAGAAAATCACTTTCGATTGATTTTTTGGTTTGCCATACCTGCGGTTCTTTTTCTGCTGACTGTTTTTTTAGCAAAAAATCGGAGTGAGATCTTACATTGGTTGGATGTGAGAGCCATTAGCCGTAAAGAATGGTATGTGGCGTCAGCCTTGATGTTATGTTTGGTTTTGGTGATTGCTATTATTCCGATAATTCCCTCTTTAGCCGATTACTATAAACCCGGCCGGATAAACTTCAGCCACCGGTTTTTTTGGCTATTGGCCTGGTTGCCCGGCTGGGAGCTGATGCACCGTTGCTTATTGGCTTATCATATACCGCGTTCATTGCCAAAATACTCCTGGCTGCTCATACCTTTATTTGAAGGTTTGTATCACTTCAATAAACCTTGGCCTGAAATGTTGGGCATGTTTGTCTGGAGTGGGGTATTAACTTTCTGGACGATTAACCGTAAAAATGCCTGCTTGGCGATCTTGGCGCATCTGGTGTTGGAATGTTTATTGATCGCTTATTTGGGTTTTGCTGCTTGAGCCCATATTAAAAAAAATGGTGATCTTCCTCAAGGGCAGAGTACTTGACAGTGCAACGCGTGAATTGTATTCTTGTGTTGTAATAAGCCAATCAAAGAAAATAACGGAATGGCTATGAAGAAAATTTTCAATCCTTTTTCAATGATTGTTATTTCTCTTTCTCTGGCATGTTTTACCGCAGTTGGTGCAGCAAATGCCGAGGACATCCGTAAACCGGTATATGCCGGCAGTTTTTATCCTGATACACCTGAAGAATTAACAGCCATCATCAAACAGTTCGTCAACCAGGTGAAACCGATTCATGTGGACCGACCTCCACATTCGTCCCTCAGGGCGCTCATCATACCCCATGCCGGTTATCTTTATTCCGGATGGACGGCGGCGCATATATCACTGGTATTAAAGGAAAATCAATTCAGAAGGGTCATCGTTATGGGGCCGGATCATCGCGTCGGCTTTCAGGGTGGGGCCATCAGTGATGTGTCTGCCTATGAAACGCCTCTTGGACGGATCCCAATGAATAAAGACACGGTCCGGCTGTGCCAGAATAAATATCTGTTTCGAGCAATTCCAGTTGCCGACCGGCTTGAGCACTCTGTGGAAGTGGTTCTTCCTTATCTCCAGTATTTTCTAAAAAAATTTGAAATTATCCCTGCTGTGCTCGGTCAGGGCATGGATTTGGCTGAAAAAGTGACGGCAGCTTTTGATCCTTTGCTGGATCAAACCACCCTTTTTGTGGCCAGCTCCGACCTGTCCCATTATTTACCTTATCAAGAGGCTGTTGCCAGAGACCGAGAAACCATAGAGATGATATTAAATCTTAAAGCCGACGAACTGATAAAACGTGAGAATGCAGCATGCGGCAAGACACCGATTCTGGTTGTTATAAACATGGCCCGACAGCACAACTGGCATCCGGTTCTTCTCCATTATTCGAACAGCGGGGATACTGCCGGTGATCGATGGAAAGTTGTCGGCTATACAGTCATCGCATTTTATGGAGGTTTGTCTATGAAAAACCGTATGGATTCCCTTCAATCATTGAATGAGGAACAGGGGCAAATACTGGTAAAACTGGCCCGACAGACCATTGAGGAAAGGCTTGACAAACGTTCGATCAAAGTTGATCCGGATTCTATGCTGGACTCAGCCTTTAAGGAAAAAAGGGGCACCTTTGTGACACTGACCATTAACAAACAGTTGCGGGGTTGTATCGGTAACCTGGATTCTACGGACCCAATTATGGACGGGATCGAACGAAATGCCATTAATGCCGCCTTCCGTGATCCCCGTTTTCCCCCTTTGAAAGCAGATGAACTTGATCGGGTGGATATCGAAATTAGCATCCTTACCGAACCCCAACCACTGGAATACCGGGACAGTAAAGATTTGCTTTCCAAGTTACGTGTCAATGTGGATGGGGTTATTCTTCGAAAAGGATCGGCCAGCGCCACTTTTTTACCACAGGTATGGGAGCAGCTTCCGCAGCCTGAACAGTTTCTTTCCCATCTTTGCACGAAGGCCGGTCTTCCTGCGGATACATGGAGGAAGGGAAATCTTGAAATTTTGACCTATCAGGTTCAATGCTTTGAAGAGGAGAAATGAACGTGCAATAACACGGGTGATCATCGCTACGGGTATTTCATCCGTGGTGACCCAACTGTTGATCATTCGTGAATTTTTAGCCCAATTCCAGGGGAATGAGTTTATCATCGCCCTGATTCTCTTCAACTGGCTGGTTCTGGGTGGGATCGGCACGATTCTGGCCCGCTGGGTCACCCGGGACTTGTGGACGGCCACCGCAAACCGTCTGGGATGGCTTTCGCTGATTCTTTCAGGAATGCCTGCTGTGCAAATTCTGGCCATTCGGTTTCTTCGAGATGTCTTCTTCATTCACGGAAGTTCCGTAGGATTTTATCCGACGTTAAGTTATTCTTTTTTGATCATTGCCCCCTATTGCTTAATGATCGGTTTTGTTCTTCCCTTCAGTCTTTTCGTCATTCGGACAGAGAAGCCGGATTATCCCGGCGCACGTATCTACATTATTGATAACTTGGGAGATGTGTCCGGAGGCGCCCTGTTTTCTTTTGCCCTTGTTTTTCTGGTGACGCCGTTAAAGGCGGTATTTTTAGCAAATCTACCGTTACTACTGACAGCCTGTCTGCTGCTATCTCGCAACGGTTTCAGGTCGCGAATTGCTGTTTGTCTGGGGACTGGAATGACGTTTATCATTTTGATTACCGGTATATTTCTGGAGCCGGCATCGCTGTTCCCGCCTTCAGGCGAACTAGTGTATTACAAGGAATCCCGGTATGGCCGGATTGAAGTCCAGAAGGATCAGGAGCAGTTTACCCTGTTTGTAGGGGGCGTCCCGCTGTTCGGCACCCAGAATTTGAGCATGGCCGAAGAAACCATCCATTATCCTTTGGCCCAATTACCCCGGGTTCAGAATATTCTTTTGATTTCCGCTGAAGGCGGTATGATGACCGAGCTTGAAAAATATCGTCCGGCTTCCATTGATTATGTCGAACTGGATCCAAAGGTGGCTGAAGTTGAATTCAGGTTCAAAATGATAAAAAAAATCCCCGGCCTGAAGGTTATATATCAAGACGGGCGAGCCTATCTGGCCGATTCGAACAAGATCTATGATGCGATCATCGTCAACCTGAGTGAACCGGATACATACCAAATCAATAGATTCTTTACTGACAGATTTTTCGATCTTGCAAGGCGTCATTTGGCCCGGCATGGGGTGTTGAGTTTTGCCATGAAAGGCTTTGAAAATTATTTGGCCGAACCCCAGCGTCAAAAGCTTTCTTCACTTTATAATACGGTGAACGACTATTTTAAACATGTGCTGTTGCTGCCGGGGCAAAAAATATTTTTCCTTTGCAGCTCCCAGCCGCTCAATACCGATATCCCGGCGCTTCTGGCTCGAAAAAATATTCCCACGCGTTATATCAAAGGTTATTATTACGGCGATCTGACCCGGGAACGAATCGAGCGCTTAAATGCCCTTATAGATCCCTTGACGCCTAAAAATCGCGATGATTATCCCCAGCTCATGCGCCTGATGTTTCAGCAATGGTTTGCCAAGTTTTCCACTTCTCCAATCGGTTTCATTGCTATTTGGGCCGTGATGTGCATGGTTTACCTCATTCGTATCAGTGCTGAAGAGTTTGTTCTCTTTTCCACCGGTTTTACCGTCATGGGAAGTGAGCTGTTGGTAATATTTGCCTTTCAAATTTTTTTCGGTTATATTTATTTTCAAATCGGTCTCATCGTCACCGTTTTTCTGGCCGGCCTTTTACCCGGCGCCTGGTTCGGCCATAGACTGCGCTACAGGAGCAAGCAAACTCTATCGTTTGCCGATGGACTGCTGATTCTCCTAATGGGTTTGCTGATTGTGGTTTTGAAGCAGGGAAGCTATCATTTGCCGGCGAGTTTTTTCCTTTTTTACGGTTTTGTGGTTTCGCTGATCTGCGGCTTTCAGTTTCCGGTGGCGCTTTTTTTGCGAGGCGGAGACGCTCCGGCGGTGACCCAGGCCTTTTCCGCTGATTTAATCGGAGCGGCTTTTGGTACATTGATTACCAGTGTTGTCTTGATCCCCTATTTTGGAATCATCTGGGCGGCAGCCGGCCTGATCGGGCTTAAGATGTTGAGTTTAATAATTATCTTCGGGCGCTATGAAAAAAATTAGCCGACGTCGTTTTCTTTATTGTGGTGCCGGACTCCTTTGCAGCGCCATGTCAGCCAGTACTTTCTGGCCTTTTTCAGAAAAAACAGCGATGGCATCGGGTCCGGCAGATATCCGTGGCCATGTGTTCAAAGGGGATTCGCCCGGAACACTCTGGAAATGGTCCCACGAAGGATTTCTCTATACAAAGATGGACAATAAACTGGTCATGTGCGGTATTTGTCCTAACAGGTGTCTTCTATCACCGGGCGACCGCAGTGTTTGTCGTTCCAAGGTTAATATGGACGGCATCCTTTACAGTTTGACCTATGGTAATCCATGTAGTGTGAATGTGGATCCCGTTGAAAAAAAACCGCTCTTTCATTTCAAACCTCGCTCGAAAGCCTTTTCCATTGCCACCACGGGCTGCAACCTTCGCTGTTTGAACTGCCAGAACTGGGAAATTTCTCAGGCCAAGCCTCACGAAGTGCGCCATTACGAACTTTTTCCGGCAGATGTCGTCAAAACCGCACAGCGAAGTGGATGTCTGTCCATTGCGTATACTTATTCCGAGGCGGTTACATTTTTTGAATACATGATCGACACCGCTCGCCTGGCCAGAGATAACGGGATATCCAATTTGTGGATTTCGAACGGTTATATCAACCGAAAACCGTTGCTGGAGCTATGTAAGGTTCTGGATGGGGCCAACGTCAACCTCAAATCCTACAGCGACGCCATCTATCGGAAACTGAACGGCGGACGTCTTCAGCCGGTGCTGGATACGTTTAAAACACTGCATGAACAGGGCGTCCATTTTGAGATGACGAATCTGGTGGTTCCCGGGTATGTCGATGATGACGAGATGGTCAAAGAGATGTGTCAGTGGATTCTGACAAACCTGGGGCCGGATTATCCGCTTCACTTTTTACGGTTTTTTCCCAAATATAAACTCGACCGTCTGCCAGCCACCCCACTTTCAACCCTGATTCGGTTCCGCAAACTGGCAATGGCCGAGGGAATCCATTATGTCTATGTGGGCAACGCCGCTTATCCGGAGGGGAATAACACCTATTGCCACAACTGCAAAGAGCTCTTGATTGAACGAACCGGTTATTTTGTGCCCACCTATAACCTGAACGGTAATAAATGCAAATATTGCAAGACAGTGATCCCCGGATGCTGGGTATGATGGGTTACCAGAGAATTAAAAACTTCTTGTTATCCCTCAATTCACCTCTTAACTTCTCCATATGCCGGAGTGCTGCAACTTCTCTTTCCAAATCCGCCGGTTTTATTTGAAGTCTATCGGCTATGGCCGCCGGCTCAGTACCGCCGGTTTCTTTTAATATGAGCAATATTTGTTGCTGGATCTCATTGAGTTCCAGGGCGCCGCCTTTGGATTTTGCAAAGGACTGGGCACTGTGAACCGCCCACGGATCACATGTTTTGGCCGGTGACAGCGCATCCATATAACAGTCTTCGCACAAATTCCGGCCGAAGTGTTCTCGTGCCTCTTTCGGTTCTATTGTTTGGGTACATCGGTCGCATTTCATGTTATTACCTCCGTATTTTATTATTTCCTAAACCGAATGTTTTAAATTTAAAGAAAAGACGGTTGTGTGTCAATTCAGAACCCCATCTCATTGGTAAGCATGCAAAACTTTACAACTATAAAATGTTGTGCAATAATTCCAACCCATTCGATCCCGTGAGAAACAGTGATATAATTTTTTTGGGTAATTTTTTATTCGACCTTCGATATTCAACTGTATTAACTTAGACCATTCGATTTATAATGACTGTACATATCTTCTTTCTTATTATTGGAACAACCTTCAAATGAATGGTTTTTACGGCAGATATTTAAAAATCGATCTAACCGATGAAAAGTTTGATCTCGTGCCTTTAAATGACGAGGTCCTTTTAACATATCTTGGTGGGAAAGGTTTGGCCTCTTACCTCCTTTATTCGATAAATCCTCCGGGCGTCGATCCGCTGTCGCCGGACAATTGCCTGATTCTTACCACCGGACCCATTACCAACAGCAGGATATGGGGCTCAAGCCGGTATGGTGTATTTACAAAGTCACCCCAAACCGGTTTTTATTCGGAATCATATGCCGGCGGGAAAGTACCGGAAGCCATCGATTCTTCAGGGTTTGACGCCATTGTTGTTACGGGCAAAAGCAAACGTCCGACCGTGGTTCTCGTACAGCCTGATGGTGCCGAATTCTTTGATGCTTCAGATATTTGGGGGATGGATACCTATGAAACCGAAGATACCGTGAATCGAAAATACGGTGATACCGGTCCTGGGTCAGAAAAATCGGGTGCTGTTGTCATCGGTCCCGCCGGAGAAAACCGTGTTCGATTTGCGGTGATCGAAAACGATTACTGGCGATCGGCAGGAAGAACTGGCGTTGGAGCTGTTATGGGATCGAAACACCTCAAGGCCATCGTATTTAAGGGCGATAAAAGGCGCGCTCTTTTCGATGCCAAAGGTGTGAAGCGTTTTTCAAAGGAAGTCGCTGAAGAATCAAAGAATAATCCGGTGGTTCAGGCATACAGAAACATGGGGACGTCCTTGATGGTAAGAAAAATCAATCAAGCAAAAGCGTTTCCAACTAAATATTGGTCTAAAGGGTTTTTCGATCAATGGGAAAAGATCAGTGCCAAGGCCTTGCACAGACAATGTCATGTTCAGCCACGGGCCTGTGCAAAGTGCTTTATTGCATGCGGCAGAATGGCCACGGTGTTAAACGGCCGCCATGCCGGTCTGGTGATCGAAGGACCGGAATACGAGACCATATTTGCCTTTGGCGGGCTTTGCATGATCGACAGTATCGAGGAGATCGCGTATTTAAACGACATCTGTGACCGTTTCGGTATGGATACCATATCTGCGGGGAACCTGTGCGGGCTAACCATTGAAGCTGTCAGAAAGAGAAAGATTGATGTTAAGGTCGATTACGGCGATGTGGATGCCATTGCAGGTTTGCTTAAAAAAATTGCAGACAGGCAGGGTATCGGAGACATTCTGGCCCGGGGAATTAAACATGCGGCAAACGTCTGGGGTATGGAAGATATGGCGGTGCATGTCAAGGGCCTTGAACCGCCGGGTTATGATCCCAGGGTTCTTAAAGGCAGTGGGCTGGCATTTGCCGTCTCAGACCGAGGCGCATGTCATTTAAGGGCGACGTTTCACAACCCCGAATTGAAAGGAATGATCAATCCGGAAGCTACAAAAGGGAAAGCTGGGCTTTTGATTGATTTTGAAGATCGACTGACGCTGATGGACGCTTTTATTTTATGCCGGTTTTTCAGAGACATCTATCCATGGGACCGGTTGAGCCGGATAATTGAGATGACCACCGGTTTAAAAGCAGATAAAGCGGCGTTGCAAAAGATTGCTTCCGAGATATCCACACTGACGCGCTGTTTTAACATTCGGGAAGGGCTCAAATCTGAAGACGATAACCTTCCCACACGCTTTTACAGAGAAATCCTCAAAACAGGGCACGTTGTTAAAGAAACAGATTTGGCGGCAATGCTAAAAGATTATTACACCCTTCGTGGTTGGAATGAAAACGGAGTCCCCAAAGTAAAACCGGCTATTTCATAAACTCGGAAATCCCGAAGGGTTTCAAATGGTGACAATTATTTGCATAAATACATTCACCTATTGGATGAGACCTATTAGCGATTTTAGCAATGTATATTTATCCATAATTATTAATTTTTTATATTCCTGTCACTATTTGAAACGCTCAGTTTAGGTAAAAATTAGGAGGAAACATGGATCTCAATCATAGATTTCTAATGGAGAAAGCCGGGGTTACCATCAAAAACTGAAGGTCAATTATTTCCGATTTACATTCGAAATCGTAAATGCTACTGGTATAATTTCAATTCAGACACGAGGTCTTGACCGGAAAACCGAATAGATGGGGAAGAGACAAACACAATATGTTGTAGCTTAGAGCACACTTCCATATCTTTATTAAGGTTATTCTCCTTCTTAGATTTCTTGATCGAATAGCAACCCTTCGATATTACATAAAATATCATATGCTGATAAGTTATTACAAGATATCAAAATTCAAAAAACATTTGACTCAATATGCGAGCATGAATCCATAATTGTTATTTATTAATTCCATTTGGGCATGTTATACAGTCGTCTATTAAATTATCATGCATTAAATAGAAAAAAGACGTCTATTCAATAAACAATGATATGCTTAAGTGATAAAAAAGCTAAAGGTGGGAAATGTTCGAGGCACACGAAGGAACTCTCCAACTTAAACACAAATATCAAGAAACATATAAATGGCTTGAGAAACTTGGACCTTCAGAGCTAATGACCAAGAGAGGAACCGATTTTATTGCGAAAGCTGAAATAACTCAAAAAGGACCTCACACCGGTGAAAAAGTAATACGGTTCATGCAGGATAATAAAGAGTATGCCAGAGCATATGAGTGTTGTTGGGGCCGTTACTATAATTGTAACCGAACCCGTATTGGTATGTATTGTGTCGCGCTTGATGCTGCTATTGTGTGATCTCAAATTATCATTTGGTGTTCTAAACAAACGCTAATCTGACATTATCAAGATAGGAAACCGACCCCATGAAAGATCTATTAATTAAAATTGTAAAAGCACTTGTCGACAACCCGGAACAGGTTCAGGTTAATGAAATTGAGAGTACCCAAACCGTTGTATTGGAACTAAGGGTGGCTAAAAGTGATATGGGCAAAATCATCGGTAAACAGGGCAAAACAGCCCATGCCATCAGGACTGTATTAAATGCAGCTTCCGGGGGGGCTGGGAAAAGATACGTGCTTGAGATTATTGATTGATGTGGTGAAACAAGAAGTATTTGGCTTGATAATGACTATTTAAAAGATATCTGTATTAACATAAAATTTTGAATACTGGTAAGCTGTATGCAAAATTTTGATTTCAGTTAGAAATCTCTAATTTTTGGAAATGCATGCTTGAGGCACGCTATACGTTAATCAAACCCACCTCTCCTCTTCTTTAAAAATTCTACAATGCGCCTGTCTATGTAAAATAACTCCTAATTACATGTGATTTGCTTTACAATTATATAATTTTTTATATGAATCAGCGCGACTATTCTTACACAACAATTGATGTAACTATTTAACATATAAGCAATTGTTGCCTAAACATATGTATTTGCATGATTTTTGCAAGGTATAGTAAATTATATAATGAAATCAAAAACCAGGAGGCAAATTCATGGCATCAAATTTCCAAATTTCTTCTTTTAAAACCAAGGACAACCTCCACCTGAAATTGTATGGTGATTTTGATGTAAATTCTGCACAAGAATTGACCAACACTTTGCTAATGCATGGTGCCGGTTATTGGGATATATTTATAGACACTAATAACCTAGAGACAATTCATCCATTTGGTAGAGATACGCTTCAAATGAATCTCCGTAATTTCAAAAAGCAATTAAACAACCTTTTTTTTATTGGTGCAAATAAACATAAAATTGCACCAAATTAGGAGCAGTTGCGTCGATTAATGTCGGCTGGTTTGGAATCCTTATGTAATAACGCAATTAAATGCCGCCCAACTCTCATAAAAACGAGTTCTTTTCAATCAATAGACAGACTGAGGGACCGGGGTGGAGAAGCGACCTCTGATGTAGAACTCACCTACAAATTGGATCTCTAACCCGTAAAAAAGACAAGATGCTATGAAAAGAGTGGGAAAAATATTTTGGGGAGTGTTGTGTATGATTTTGGTGTTTGCGTTTTCCCATGCCTCCGAAATACACTGGGTAACATCTAATAAGGTTACAGTTGAGTGGGATGCACCGACAACTTATGTGAATGGCGTCCCGATAAAACCAGGATACGAATTACGGTATTTCGTATACCTTGATGAAGATGTGGATAAAAATCATAAAAATAAGGTGCTCATGAGCAAAGAGCCAATTGCTTCAACAAACTATCAAATAGTATTTAATAAACAGGGTCGATATTTTGTTGGCGTTAAAGCCGCACTTTACAAAGTTGAAGGTGGAAAAATAAGTGGTGTTCCAGAATCAGAAAGTGAGATTTCATGGTCGTATCGCAAAACTTGCACCAACA
>JAOUGB010000032.1 GCA_029857875.1 Desulfobacteraceae bacterium
CCTTCAGCGCGAGGGCGGGCTTCATTAACATTAAGGCTTCGGCCTTTCAAATCCTTCCCATTCAAGCCTTCGATTGCAGACTGTGCTTCAGATTTAGCAGGCATCTCCACAAATCCAAACCCTTTTGATCTGCCAGTGTAATTGTCCTTTATAATTTTGACGGTATCGACCCCTCCAAAAACCCCAAAAGCCTCTTTTAAATCCTCTTCGGTCACCTCGTACGATAAATTCCCAACGTAAATATTCATCCTGATCTCCTTCTAATAAAGATAATTTTAAAGGTTAATTTTCTTGACATTTAAGACTTTTATCAATTTTTTATTACTGCAAATTACGTTTGTAAATGGTAAGCATTCTGGCTTTCGATTTTTCCAAGATAATGTAGAAGTTAACAAATCAGCTTACAATATTTCTCTTAAAGATTCTTACACTATTAATGCAGGAAGCATAATTTCTTCCAGTTGCTTTCTTTGCTTTTCAAAGCTCTCTCTGTCTTTTACTCTATCAAATTTGATCATTTCTCCAAAACGAAGAAACACCTTACTAAAGGGTTTTGGCAGAAGAAATTTATCCCAGCTGTTGAAATACCACCCTTTTTCTGCAGAAACAGAAAGAGGAACGATTACGGCATTGGCAGCATGTGCCAAACGGATTACTCCAGCCTTAACAATACCTGAAGGCCCTTTAGGTCCATCTATAATATGGGCTGCAAGTTTTTTCTCCTTTAAATTAGTAATCATTTTCTTTAAAGCCTCCATCCCACCTTTTGAAGAAGAACCCCGAACTGGATTCCAGCCATTACGCAAAGCCATCTTGGCTACTATTTCACCGTCTCTACTCTGACTAATCATGATACTTGGATTGAAGGTCTTATATTTTTTAAAAGGACGAATAGCAGAAAAAAATTGCTGATGCCAAGTGCAAAGCAAAACGACACCTCCATTTCTTCTATAATCCATCCAGTCTTTATCATTTTCAATCTTTAAACGAAATGTCCACGAATAACATAGAATTAATCTATAAAAAAAAGAAATGAACGCTTCTGACGAAAGAAAACGATATAGCTTTATTCGCAAAATGGTGAACTCCTAATTGCTATAGGTAAGTATTAAAATAGAAAAGTATTGTTCGTTTCCAAATTAATAGGATTTGAGAGGCTGTAAGTTGATGGCTTGTTTGCCTTTAGAGGTTTCTTTTAATTCAAAAGATACAGGGTCACCCTTTTGTAAACCGAAATGCCCAAACTCCTTGATGCCCGATTTATGAACAAAAACAACCCCATATTCTTCAGTGTGTATGAAACCATAGCCTTTTTTTTCACTGTACGATTTGACATAACCTTCCATCTAATTTTCTTCCTTTCCTTTGATCTTGTGCAAATGCTCAGGAGGTCACTTTGAAGGAAGGCCCAAAAAAGACAGGTTCTTTGGACAAGCTCCAAAATAAATATCAGAAATATACACAAGTAGTGAGTGGTAGCGTCAGTTATGACCTAAATTAATCCATTCCTAATAATAAGTCAATAGTTTGACCGGAAAATAATCCAGTTTTTGGTTATGAATGATAGTTGTGATGGATCTGGATCCGTAATCAAAGACTGACGGGATTGAAACGTCGGGAAAAATAAGGTCTCGGCTTGCTGTTGCGCTTATATATTTTTTGCACAAGTTTCGCACCCTTAATTTTAAGCAATGCGAATACAGCGGAGCAGGCCGGATAGTTTTTTTTAAAGTAAAATCATATAAATGCGATGGTTAAACAGGAAAAAGCAGTAGGGCACCGGATAAGGCACAAATAAGATTTAACATTCATATATCCATATGATTTATTGATATAAAGATTAATTTGAATTTTGGTGCTGTCCTGAAAAAGGGCGGGGATGAAAGCGTCCGGCAAATGATCATTACAGCCTGCTGATCAACGCTCATCATTCCCCGCCTATACCTCAATCGGTCGTAAACAAAAAGGTGTAAATATATTAATTGAGTTTATATTACCGGAATGCCTGTTCAAAGGCACCCTACCCCTTTGCTAAGATGTTATCGAGCCGCTCCAGGTCATTTATTACCCGCCACGTGCCACCACCCTTTTCTGCCTTTTCCCGCCACTGCTCGACGCGGGCCAAATAACTCTTCGGATCCTGATTGTCGGCACGCAGTTTGGTCACGTTAAGTGCAATGATATGGAACCCGGACAGTTCAAACGGAACATCCCTTACATACCCCTGGGCCAGTTCTTCCTGAAGATCTGAAAATACCAGAATGTATTTATTGGCAGATCCGGATTCATTCAGATACTCAATGGCCTGAAGCAAGCCACCGGAGATATCGGTATATCTGCTTTGTCGAACACCTGTTACAAACGAACTGACTTTGTTTTTAAAAGCGCGCTTCTGGTTATTGGCCACTGACGGTCGGGCGTCAAATGTGACCTTGGCGACAATGTCTTTTTCACTGAAACTGCCGGTATCGATGCATCCCACAGCCATAGTGTCCCCGGGCTGTAACGTACCCAGAAGGTAGTTGATGATCAAACGGGCTTTATTCAACTCCACAGCATAGGTTCCCGATGTATCCAGCAGCATGTAGACCCCTTTTGCACGGTTCGATTGTTGTGAACAGCCGGTCAAAAGGATTAAAAATCCGATGAGCCAAAATCGAAAAGATTTCATTTTGCCATCTCCTTGTTCTCGGCCAGTGGATCCACAACGGGCATGGTCCCCGAGCCGATCGTCTTCTCTTTATCTGCGGCGTTGTCTTTGGTTTGAGTCCGAAACAGGCTCTGGGTCACAACCCCCTCCAGCCAAAGCGCCGGAAAAATAACCAGATCGTATAGGTTTATCATAAACCTCCCGGTGTAGTACCCAAGCTGGCCGATCAGTCGCAATGCAAAGGCCAAAGAACGAAGCATCCATGCAGCGATTATGCCCAAAATGGTTCGGGCAGATGCCACAAAGGATTCCAAAGGTATGGCCACAAAGGTGAGGATAAACGGCAAAATAAAACCCATCACCATCTGTCCAACAGTTGGGATCACACTGCCGGCTACGGAACTGGGCGCAACACCTGCCAGGCTCTGACGCAATGCCTCCATATCACCTGCAATCCGGTCGCGCATAAAGGCCAGCGCCGATTCTACACCGGCTAAAATGGCCAGCAGGCTCAAGGCGATCCAGAACAGCATCATACGCATGCGATCGTCCATGCTGCCAATGATTGGAAACAGTCGCGTGATACGCAGAGACTCCATCAAAAAATACCGGTACAGATTTCGAGGCAGATAATTACCAAACCGGCTATATTTGACGTCTTGTACGGGCCGATATAGCTGGCACCGCCCACCATTTCGGACATCGGCAGAGCGATTAGATTAAAATTAATTATGGCGCCGCCGAGAGCGATCATAAGAACAGCGCCGGAAATAAAAAACTGAGTCAGCGAAGAGGAAGAAAGCGTTCGCATGGCCGTGTCGGTCTGTTCGCGGATCTGTTCATAGTTGTCCATGTAACGATCGATCCGTTTTGCCCGAAAGTTCAAATCAGACAAGGATTTATTCAAACTGCCGAGGGTCTTTTTTATGCCGCGCACTAGGGGCAGCATTCGATTGAGGATCGCATGACGTTTGGAAGCATCCACACGGTGCTGTTCGAGCGCTTTTATGTGCTGTTCGGATAAAGTCTGATGAATGTCATCCAGCATATTGCCGACAATAGGGTCATTGCTGGGTCGAATGCTCGCAATCGCTTTAATGACCTTAACCCAGTCAGGCAGCGTCTGAGGAATTTCAACGCTATTTTGGTAGTCTTCGTCCAGTTTGACGAGGCCCTCGTTCAACTGGCGATGAACCTGAGGATACCCCTCCAGGTCTCGTTGTACCGCAGTGCTGATACGTTCAAACTCCCTTTCCACACAACGTTCGGCATGTTGCCGCCCGACACTGAGCAATACATCCCGGTTTCGATCGTTCAGGCGCTTTTCAGCCAGTTTGACTGAAGTAGCAAAAAGCCGCATGCTATTTCGAATAATCAGGCTAAAAGATGCCAGGCAGCGATGACTCGGTTTACGCGCCAAATACATGGCTGCAAGGATTAAAATGATCCATATGAAGGTGGAAAGAAAGGGGCTGGCGGTAATCGTTGGTAAGAATCCGGCGGTTGTCATGAAACACCTCCCTTTGTTTGAGTTATACACCACGGGAGGTCAGCTCATTTGCCGATGAACTTCTGAAAATAGAAAACGCCTAAGTACCTAATTGTATGAAGGCGTTTGCTGGTACCTTTCGGTAGCCCGGCTATCATGGCCTTTGGAGCTTTTGACCCGTGGCTTTGCGTCACTGCCTTTCGACAGCTTTGCCCTTTCGTTGGTATAATTATTATTGCGATGTATGATAGAACACTTCGAAGACGAAGTCAAGAATTATAGCAATCGTCATCAGGGCAAACGCATTAGAATCCCAATAAAGAGAGAAAGTTACACGACGACGTATATTTATGACAACCATATATATACGAAAATTTTGGTGGTCGATTTGACTTTCGAGGCCTAAAATGATTTGCTAATAAAATCATATAATTTTATCTTGCGTGAAAATTAATGAAAATATTTATAACTATTAGCTAAAAGGCTGTTTTGTAAGAAAGACGAAAAAGTATATGAAAAAAACGATTTTTCTGATTTTGGCAATAGTACTGACTTTGACATTTGAGGCTTTTGGTGCTTCGACCAATCCCTTGGATCTTCCTTCTTTGCTGACATCTGTTAAAAATATGGATTCCCTCTCCTTTTGCGGAGAACAGGTTCCCATTAAAAACCAGGAGATTCTGGAACGGCTGGAAAAGGAGCTTTTGCTGTCCCTTGGAGATCGTCCCCAGGTGATTCTCTGGTTGAAGCGCTCCCGCCGATATCTGCCGTATATTGAAAAAATGTTGAAGGAAAACAACATGCCGGAGGATCTCAAGTATATGGCCATTGCCGAAAGCGCCCTTCTCCCCCATGCCGGCTCTAAAAAGGGGGCCATTGGATTCTGGCAGATTCTACCCGATACAGGCCGCAGGTACGGGCTGATTATTGATGATACCATGGATGAAAGACGAAATATATTTGCCTCTACCCGGGCTGCAATAGCCCATTTAAAAGCCCTTTATGAATTGATGGAGTCCTGGACCCTTTCAGCCGCTGCCTACAACATGGGTGAAGAGGGATTGGAGGCTGAAATCATGGTTCAACACACCAGAGATTATTACCGCCTCTATTTGCCCCTTGAAACCCAGCGATTCATTTTCCGCATTCTTTCGGCCAAACTAATTCTTTCGGAACCTGATCGATTCGGCTTTTATCTCACGGATGCAGATTATTATCCGCCTCTTGAATTCGACCGAATCAGCATCGACTGTTTTCAAGAAATTCCGCTGAGCCTTGTTGCAAAGGCGTCTAAAACGGACTTTAAAGTCATCAAGGACCTTAACCCCGAAATTCGGGGGCACTATCTCACCGAAGGCACCCATTCGATTCTGATTCCCAAAGGGGCAACTAACGGATTTACCTCGCGATATAAGAAACTGGTTAAGGAATATGAGGGAAAGCGGACGGATCGGATCTACATCATTAAAGAGGGGGATAATCTGTCATCCATTGCCGATAAATTCGATGTGCCCCTGACGGTTCTTATTATCTGGAACCGTATAGACTTGAACAAGCCTATCCATCCGGGAGACCGGCTGATTATTTATCCGAAAAATAAGCTGAACTAAAGTTCAGACTTTGTTAAGTGACTAAATCGTTGATTGGTTAAGCAGTTGTTATATTGACAAAACACGAAATTTGACGGGTTCGCAAAAAGTCGAATCCGTCAAATATTAAATAGTGTCCATCCATAAATGAGGATTTTTATTCAAGATCAAGGCATGCGAAAAAAATAACCACAGGCATATAATTGATATTCCGAGGATTATTTTTTGAGCATAACGCAGAGATTGAGCAAAAAGACCATTTATGGATGGACACTAACTACCATTTTACAGGTATACGCACTGTTTTTTTGGCCCTGTTTTGAAAAAGCAGATACCCGTTTTTTTGACCATACAGAAAAAGATCTCTCGTTATCTCCACATCTTTTTTGCAGTAATCGATGATTTCCCGTATCCGTCCCTGTTTCCACCATTGAAGGGCCTGAAGGCCGTCCGCCGTCTTTTTCTGACCCAGGGTCACTTTGGCAAGATGATCCAGAGAGAGTCTGTAACCGAGTCGATTGTGGACGTCTTCGAGGATATCTAAGGTGGGAAGTTTTTCAAAATTAAAATCCGAATATCCGGCAAGCACCCTGAAATCAAATCGTTTGACATTGAACCCCACCACCAGATCGCATTTTTTAAAGTGTTCGATGAGCTGATCCACCTGATCATCTAAAAACTCGAAATATTGATCTTTTTTTGAATCATACAATACTGCACAGCTCATTTTCATCAAATCCGCCCGATGCCAGCCGCCCACTTCCTGGGCAGATCGCTGTGTCTCGATGTCGAAGATACAAAATCGAGTATCAGATGCGTTGACCGGAGCCCGGGCTATTGAAGGGGTTTTACACGCTTCTTTGAATGCCCTGCGCCTTGCGAGCATTCTTTTTCGCAGCCGCCCCTTGTGACCGGCAGATCTTTTGCCCCGATCCATTACCGTTTTTTTCTTCTGAAACAATGCAACCTTTTCAGGGGGACGAAATTCTTTTTCTTTAGACCATGTATCTGCCGGATATGTTTCCGGCGTTGCAGCCTCTTGCGCTGATATGAGTTTGTCCAACAGAAAAATCGCTGAAGCCTTGTCAATGGGCCGGTTTCCGGAACCGCATTTTGGGGAATGCACACACGACGGACAACCGGTTTCACACGGGCACGCGCGGATCACTTTAAATGTATTTTCAAGAAGTTCCGTTGCTTTTTTAAAGGCCTGTCTGCTCAGGCCGGCGCCCCCAGGAACCCCGTCGTAAATAAATACCGAAGCACTTCCCACCTGGGGATGAAGCACGGTGGAAATGCCCCCGAGGTCATTTCGGTCCGCCATCACCAAAAGGGGAAAAATACCGATGGCCGCATGTTCAATGGCGTGAATCCCTCCCATAAAATGTAAATACTGTGCTTCAGCTTGTCTTTGAATCTGAACAGGAATTTTAAACCACAGGCCTTCGGTCTCAAATATCAGCGGCGGAAGCGTCAGCGGCGTGATGCTCAACTTTTTTTTGGCATGTATCCGCCATTTTTCATATCCCGTAACTTGATCTGTAACTTTAAGTCGTCCGAAATAACAAATTGTATTCAATAGGTCTTTAGTATCATATATTTCGAGTATTTCCGTATTTTTCTCAGACCGCACCCGGGTATAGTAATCGACCTTGGCCCTGGACACCTTTACGGTCTTTGTGTCCAGATCCAGGGTGTTGACCAGGAACGTGTCGCCCCTATGAAGATAAATGGCTCCGGGATGGGTTTCTTTAAAGGCCCTGAATTCATCGATCTCACCTTTGCTTTTCCCGGTGTTTTTGCTGACAATTTGAAATCGGTTCCCCGTCCCCCTGAGATCCACATGCCGGTGGGGCGCCAGTCGGCTGGAATAAAGTTCAGTCCCATCTCCACTTTTTAAAAGCGCACCGCTTTCCTCGAGGTCAAGTACGGCCTTTTCAACATGTTCGTCCAGCAGGAACGGTTCATTGGATTTTAGCGGCAGTTCGGCTGCTGCACAGATGATGTGCCTGGACATAATCTCGGTATTGTGCGGGTTGATCACCGCGGCTTCGGGTTCCCGATTCAAAAAATCCTCCGGATGCCGCATAAAATATTGATCCAGGGCATCTTCTCCGGCTATAAGCACCAAGGTGGAATCCTGTCCGCTGCGCCCTACCCGGCCGCCCCGTTGCCATGTTGCCACCACCGTTCCGGGATATCCCACCAGCAGGCAAAGATCCAGATCGCCGATATCGATTCCGAGTTCAAGGGCACTAGTGGATATCACCGCCAACAGGTCACCCTTGGCAAGTTTGGCTTCGATCTCCCTTCGCTCTTCAGGAAGAAACCCTGCCCGATATGCACTGATCCGTTGTGCATAAGGTCCGGATTGACTCCCGGCCCATATGGCGATTAACTCGGTGAGTTTTCTCGACTGGGCATAAACAATGGTGCGCAAGCCCCGGTGGAGTGCAGCTTTGAGCAAAAGTATGGCGGTTTGTGCCGGACCCTGAACCGGGTTGATAAAGACAACATGTTTTTTGCCCAAAGGGGCACCGCTTTTTGTGATGGTTTCGACCTTCAGGCCTGTGAGCTGCTCAGCAAGCTGGGCAGGATTGGACACGGTGGCCGAACAAAAAACAAATGTCGGATCAGCGCCGTAAAACGAGCATATCCTTTGAAACCGTCTGAAAACCTGGGCCATGTGCGAGCCCATGATTCCCCGATAAGTATGCACTTCATCCACCACCACCATGTCCAGATTGCAAAAAAAATCAGCCCATTTTTGATGATGGGGCAACAGTGAAAGGTGGATCATTTCAGGGTTGGTCAAAAGAATATTGGGCGGGGCCTCCCTTATCCGTTTTCGATACCAGGCAGACGTATCTCCGTCGTAAATGGCAATTTTAGGTTTTACGTCTTTGTTGTGTTTCATTAGGGCTTCAAATGTACGAAGCTGATCCTGGGCAAGGGCCTTTAAGGGAAAAATATACAGTGCCTTGGAATCCGGATTTTTTAATATATTTTCCACTACAGTGAGATTGTAAATAAGCGTCTTGCCGCTGGCTGTGGGGGTCGCAACCACCAGATGACGTCTGGACCGGATGAAATCGATGGCATCCGCCTGATGCCGGTAAAGATCTCGTATGCCTGCGGATTGAATCATACGATCTATTATTTTAGGCCATGGTTTCTCTGGTTTTGATACCCGAGCAGGGTGATCCGGCAATACGGTGTGATAAACCACCTGGTTTCCCATGCGTTTGGATGAAAGGAGGGATTGGATATATTCTTTTATATCATTTTTTTCTTGCATTAACTCGATAAATTGCACTTATCTATGTTTATTGACTTGAAAAAACGAAAATCTGATTGTATTATAGAGATACTTTATAATCATAAATAAGGCAGCTTATTTTTTGATCCGAGAATCCGATAAGGATTTATAGGGAACGTGCTTAAGTGCCTGTAGAACCATTTTATGCCGTCACTACCAGACATAGTGGTTTAAACCGATCGACAAATAAGATATAGTGTCATATTGCATGACAAATTTCTCTTTGCAAGAGAAATAAATCACCTTTACATGTATCAGAAAATTGCTTAATTTGCTCTTTTTAAAACGTTTTAACTGTTTGTCCGGCAAGTTTTTATAAAATCCATAGATATCATGGTACACCAAATTATTGTATTGATTGTGTTGCTGTTTCTGTCCGGTTTTTTCTCCTCTGCGGAAACCGCCCTTTTCTCCATTAGCAAAACAAAAGCACGACATCTGGCCAAGAAAAAAGATAGGACCTATACGCTGATCAAACAGATGAAGGACAATCCCCACAAGCTCCTTTCTACTGTTCTCATTGGAAACAATATCGTCAATGTCGGTGCTGCCGCTCTGGCTACGTCTATTACCCTTCAATTTTTTCCAAATTATGCGGTAGGTGTCGCCACCGGCGTCATGACTTTTCTGATTCTGGTTTTTGGTGAGGTATTGCCTAAGTCCGTAGCCACACGAAATAATATCATGATCGCAAAAGCCACCATATATCCGATATACTGGATGTCTATCGTGTTTTATCCGCTTGTTATGCTGCTGAATTTTATTCCAAAAATAACCGGCATGATCAAAAAAACACCTTCCGTAACCGCAGAGGAATTGATGACGTTTCTTGAGGTGGTCGAAGAAGAAGGCGAAATTAAAGAGGAAGAAAAGGAACTGATACATAATATTTTTGAGTTCGATGATACCAGCACTTCGGAAATCATGACACCCAGAGCGGACATGTTCGTCATCGAAGCCGATAAAGAGTTGAACCTGGAAGCCATTGTCGCGTCGGGTTTTACCAGAATTCCGGTGATCGAGGACGATATCGATCATGTCATCGGTATCGTAAACATAAAAGATCTTTTTTTGCATGAAATCACCTCTGGTGAAAAGATCGATGTCCGTAAAATTATGACAACTCCGTATTTTGTTCCGGAACACAAAAAACTCGACAAGCTGCTTCATCAATTCAAAAAAAGAAAGCATCATATGGCCATTGTTGTGGATGAACATGGCGGGGTATCCGGACTGATCACCCTTGAGGACGCCCTGGAAGAAATTGTGGGAGAAATCAGGGATGAAACCGATAAAGAAGAACCCCATATTGTGAAACACAAAGACAATAAGGAATGGATCGTTCTTGGAAAGTCCGATATCGACGAAGTCAATGAAATTGTAGGGATGAATATTCCGGATTCAAAAGATTATGACACGTTTTCCGGATATGTCCTAAACACCATTGGAAGAATTCCCACTGAAAAGGAAAAAATCACCATTGGAAAATATATTGTCATTGTGGAAGAGATGGACGGAAACAGAATAAACAAATACAGTATCAAACAACAAACATGAAACTGGATCAGATACTCAACACCCGGAGGTCCGTAAGATCTTTTGATTCAATACCCGTAAACGAAAAAGACATCCTCTCCATCATCGAGGCAGCGCGTCTTTCCCCGTCTGCCTGCAACAGCCAGACTTGGCGTTTTATCTTCGTAACCCAACGTGAAATTATTCGAAAAATTTGTCATGAAGCCATGCGTCCCATTATCCCGAACAAATGGCTCGAACAGGCGCCGCTGGTGATTGTGGGATGCTCCCAGCTGGATGTTATTGCAAATCGTGTCGGCGGCCGTGTCACCGGCATCGAATATTACCAGATTGATCTTGGCATCGCCATGGAACATATGGTGTTAAAAGCCACGGAACTGGGCCTTGGGACCTGTTGGATCGGCTGGTTTGATGAAACTAACGTCAAAGACATCCTTGGAATACCCAAAAAAATAAAGGTCTCCGCCTTACTGGCGGTGGGGTATCCAAAAGAAACGTCCGGAAAAAAAAGAAAAAGAAAACCTGCGGAAAAAATAGCTTTTTCTGAAAAATGGGGTCAGCCTTTTAGGATTGATGATTTATAAGCCTCTGGCTTATTGTTGATTGATGACTGCCGATTGAAGGGCAGAGCCTATGTTTAGACCATCGAATCTTTACGGTTTTAAAAAAAGCATTATCCATTGAGCGATTTAACACATAAAAACACCTCGCCCTCTGAAT
>JAOUGB010000535.1 GCA_029857875.1 Desulfobacteraceae bacterium
GTTCGCTGGAAGCGGCATCCATAGAAAAATACGATCGAATCTGCCGCAAACTCCAGCTGCATCCCGAAGACCATGTCATCGAAATCGGTGGCGGATGGGGCGGTTTTTCCCTACATGCCTCAAAACATTATGGATGTCGCGTAACAACCACAACCATTTCCGATGAACAGTATGCTTTGGCCGAAAAACGCATTGAGGCAGCCGGCTTGACCCATCGAATCAGATTACTTCGCAAGGATTATCGACATCTTGGCGGCAAATTTGACAAACTGGTTTCCATTGAAATGATCGAAGCAGTGGGCCATCAGTATCTGAACACTTTTTTTCAAATCTGCAGTCGGTTGCTCAAGGCTAACGGCATGATGCTTCTTCAGGTCATCACCATTATCGATCAGGTGTTTGACGCTCATAAACGCTCGGTCGATTTCTCTAAGCGGTATATCTTTCCGGGTAGCTGTATTCCCTCAATCCATGCTATTATGTGTTCCATAGCCCGCAAGACAGATCTGAAGCTGTTTCATCTTGAGGATATCACACCACATTATGTCCGAACACTTGCCGAATGGCGAAAACGTTTTTTTGATCACATCGATGACGTTCGTGAATTGGGATTTTCAGAGACTTTTATTCGAATGTGGGAATATTATCTTTGCTATTGTGAGGGGGGCTTTGCTGAAAGATATCTCGGGGATGTTCAAATGCTGTTGACCAAACCCATGTGTAGGCGGGAACCCTTGCTTCCACCTCTTGTCTGATCAACACGCACCCCTATTTTTTCTTCGCTTTTGGAAACCAGGGAATAAAAGCGTTGGTACGCTGAATATATTCTTTGTAGCCCGGCCGATGGGTTACCATGGTTTTTTCGGTTAAAGGAATCCCTGTCATTTTCAGCAACACCGCAGTAATGATTAGGGGACTCAAAACGGTCCACCAGCTGTTTGGAACTGAAAATGCAATGAGAAAAATTCCCCACCACATGAGACATTCACCAAAATAATTGGGATGTCGGGTATAGGCCCACAATCCTTGATCCATGACTTTACCTTTACTGGCGGGGTTGGACTTAAATGCCGCCAACTGCCAATCACCAACAGTTTCAAATATAAAACCCACCACCCAAAGGATTAAACCAAACAAATCCAGCCAAGTGATCATTTCCGGTGTCTTCGATGCCACGCCGTACTGAATTGAAATGGAAATGGCCCACAAGAATACAGCCTGGAGTAGAAACACCTTGAATAGACTCACGATCCAGAAATGTTTGCCGCTCTTTTCACGCCACAAACCATACCGGGGGTCCTCCCCCTTTCCCCAGTTGCGCCATGTCAGATAAATGCTCAGTCTCAACCCCCAAAACGACACCAGAAAGGCTATTAACAACTTTCGTGCTAAAAAACCATCCGTTAAAAAAAAGGTTGACCAGGCAATCATGACAAATCCCAATCCCCACAAGCTATCCACCACGGTTACATTTTTAAGAATAAGGCTGAGTAACCATCCGATAGTCATCATCAAGATAACGGCAGCCAAATTAAGGCTGAATATAAAAATTAAATGTTCCATGTCATCTTTCCACCTGTTTCTTAAATTCTAAATTCATGTCATCGAAGACATTGGTTTCATGGGATTGATCACAAAGATGCCTTTGTTTCGATCATCAATGTCTTTTCGTATGTTTTCATGAACCTTGCTGCTGATCGGATAAGCCAGAGCAATTAAAATAGCAACCAAGTTACAAACAGACGGTACCAATGCATATAAGGTTCGCAAAACTAATTTTACCTGTTCAGATTGTTCTACATTGGGCATGTAACCTGCTGCACCAAGAATTGAAAGTCCGGCCCCTACACCGACTGCCGCTGCGAGCTTTTTTGAAATCGACCACAAACCGATATATTGTCCTTCACGCCTTTCACCGGTTAACCATTCATCATAGTCGATGACGTCCGCCTGTATGGCAGATGGAATCGCCAAGGTGGCACCGAAACCGATTCCAGATAAAAATACCAGTATTCCGTAGATCACTTCATCTCCTGGTCCAAGAAAAAAAACACCGAAAAAAGCGCCCGTATTTACAGCCATGGACGTCAACCATGCCGTTTTTTTGCCAATCTTGCGTGAAATCGAAATCCATCCAGGAAGGAAAATAATACCAGTAACAAAGTATAGTAGAAGGAAAAAGTCCGCCAATTTTGATTGTAATACATACTCTACGTAATAAAGAATCAACGTGGCCGGTAAATTGTTCCCAATGGCACTTATGGTGTATGCAATGAGGAGAATTATAAACGGTCGGTTGAGACCCATCTGCCGTATACCCCTAAAGAGTCCCAAGGGACGACTAACACTCGGGGGAGGTAGCTCTTTTATGGATAACACACACCACCATGAAAAACCGATAACGAAAGGCGCATAAATTACGGCAATCCAGAAAAATTTGGCCCGTTCTCCCTGAGCGGTATTTGAAAGATTAAACAGCCATTCCACCAGAGCCGGCGAACTTGCAGCAGCCAGTGTTCCGGCAATCAAAAAACCATCCCGTACGCCAAATAAAGAAATCCGTTCATTATAGTCAAAGGTAATTTCAGGGCCTAAAGATTCATAAGGTACAGTGACCAGAGTCCAGAAAAAAAACAACGCATAGATGCAACCACCGAACCACAGGGCAGAATAAGATGAAGAAGCTTCTGGCG
>JAOUGB010000033.1 GCA_029857875.1 Desulfobacteraceae bacterium
CGCCGGTGGAATTTATAAAAGCTCTTGATGAAAAGCTATAAGTACATGTATTTGTAAATACGGTAACGCATTTATATTTTAGTTTATTCATTCTATGTATGCAAAAGTGTAAAGTGCCTAAAGTGAACTAAAGTGCCTAAAGTTAAGGTATTCTATCAATTTTAATTATAATTGATCGCGCTGAAAGCGCGTTCCTCAAATTTAGCTCACTTTAGGCACTTCAAACTTTTGGACTTCAGTTAATACGGGGCAGTATCCAGATAAAAATACGATATCGTATTAATGAATCAGAGCACTAAGATTTAATTCTTGACGGGAAGTAAAACAGTAAACACACTCCCTTTTCCGGGTTCGCTCTCTACATTGATGAATCCGCCCATGGAATCCAGAAGCCCTTTCACGATGGGCAGCCCAAGGCCGGTTCCGGTGATATATCTGGTTTTATCGTCTTTTACCCTGTAAAACCTATCAAAGATTTTATTCAGATATTTGTCGGCGATACCAAATCCATTGTCTTTAACACTTACGCGCACGTTGATTCCGGCCATATCAATCGTTACGATAATTTCTCCACCCTCTTGTGTATAATTGATGGCATTGGTAACAAGATTTCCAAAAATACTTTCAAGTGCAATGGGATCTGCGATAAGTTCAGGGAGTTCATCCTGTGGCAGTACAAGGGTGAGAGACTGTTTCTTTTTTTGAGCCGAAGTTCTTAGAAATTCGATGATGTTCTTCAGAATCTCTTCAAGTCGAAGGGATTGAGGTTCATGACAAATAATTCCTTCCTCGATACGTGAAAGGTCAAGCAGATCTCCAATCAGCGAAATCAATCCTTTTGTTTTTTCCCTGGCACGGTCGAGAATATGCTGATCTTGCGCAAATTCTTCACCCACCATGTCTTTGATGACAAGGGCGAGTTGTTCATGGATGGTGGACAATGGGGATCGCAATTCGTGTGAAACCTTTGCAACGAATTCTGATTTTAGGTGGTCCAAAAGCTTCATGGCGCTAATGTCCACAATATTGAGCACTGCTCCAAGGCATTCCTTTTTTTCCCCCAAAACCGGCTGTCCTCTGGCCATAAAATATTTCTCACCAGGAAGAGAAAACTCGTAATTCGGAATGTCGTCATAATCCACATGTTTTCCCTGAGATATTTCCAGGACCAGGCGACAAAGGTCTTCATCCGGTAGATAGTCCTCTATCCGGTTGCCGGTTTTCACGTTGTTATCAAGACCAAGAAGCTGTCTGAAGGCGGGATTCATCAACATCACCCGGCCTTTAGGGTCAGTTACCACAACACCGCTGGGAAACGATTCAATGATGGTTCGGATACGGCTTTTTTCCGTATCCAGATCAGACAGCGTCCTGTTTCTCTCCTGCTCAAGCCTTTTTGCCTCTTGTATAAAATTAATTTTCTCCCAGGCTCGATTGACGACAATTCTAAGCTGATCCGGCTCAAAGGGCTTGGGGATGAAGTCATAGGCCCCTTGTTTCATGGCTTCGATGGCTGTTTCTACAGTCGCATATCCCGTGATTACGATAACTTGTATGGTTTTACTCAGCATCCGAATGCGCTTTAAAACCTCCAGCCCGTCCATGCCCGGCATCTTCAGATCCAGAAGAACGATGTCGATCCTCTCTTTGTCCAATACATCCAATGCCTCGTCTCCGCGTGTGGCTTTCATGACCTTAAAACCGGTGCGGGTGAGGATCCGTTCAGATGCATCACGAATATCCTGCTCATCATCAACAACCAGTATCGCTGCGTCTGATTTAATCTCCACGTGCATCTCCTTTATTTTCTTGAGTGCCGATGGGAAGTATTATCGAAAAGGTTGTTCCTTTTTCTCGCCTGCTTTCAGCACGGATATGACCCCCATGATTTTGAACGATTCGGTAAGCCAGACTAAGGCCCAGACCGGTCCCTTTGCCTTCTTCTTTAGTGGTAAAAAACGGTTCGAAAATATGGGGAAGATTTTCTTCGGATATCCCTGGTCCTGTATCGGATATTTCAATGCAGACCTGTTCTTCGCTCTTTAATAGGAGACTTTTTACTGTCAAAATCCCCTTTCCCTCCATGGCCTGGGCTGCATTGAGAATGATGTTCATAAACAAATGATACAGTTGCTGGATATCAACAAGCACCAAAGGAAGTGATGCATTCAGGTCCTTTACGATATTGATGTTGTGGAACAGGGTCTGGCTTTCGAGCAAAAAAAGAGTTCGGGTGAGTGCCTTGTTGATGTCATGGGGACGCATCAGGTGGCGTGTCTGCCGGGTAAACTCGAGGAGTTCCTTTACCGTGTCGCGGCATCTCTTTGCATCTCTCAATATACGGTGTAAATCTTCTTTTGCCCCTTCCTCGAGATCATATTCTTCCAGGATGAGTTTGGCAAACAGAGTGATCCCCCCGAGGGGGTTGTTTAGCTGATGCGCAACTCCTGCGGCCAGTTTCCCTAGTGATGACATTTTTTCCGCCTGAAGAAGCTGAAGTTGGGTTTTTTCAAGCTCTTCTTTCATCCGGAGCTCTTCTCGTAGATCATGAAAAAAGCCGATAGTTGCGATCTCTTTCTCGTTCTCATAAATAATGGAAGCATTCAGCATGATGGGAATAATTTCACCATATTTACTGATAATGTCTACCTTATAGGATTTGAGTTTTCCTTTGCCGTCGTAGTCATCACTTCTGAGGTTTCTCATCACCTCATACGCATTATTATCAGGATATATATCCCGAACATTCAGATGATTTAGCGCTTCATCCACCGTATAGCCAAAAACCTTTTCGGCAGCTTCATTGAAGATGAGAATTTTGCCTTTTGTATCCGAAGAAATAATGCCGTCCACAGCACTTGAAATGAGATTTCGTAAAAAGGCATTGGAACGCTGAAGTTTTTCTTCGAGTCCACCCCTGGTGGGAAGGTCAAAATCCATGCTGACATAAGCTTCGATTTCGTTGCCGGAATAGATGGGGTATGCAAAAAAACACGGCATTTCATTGAGGTCTAACGTGCTTTCTGGTTTGGGCATTAATGTGGGCTTGCGCTTTTCAATAGACTCTTTTACGGCACAATTTTCACAAGGGGAAGAGCGATCATAAAACACGTGATGACAGTGTTTTCCGATAGTTTCAGAATCAGCGAGTCCATTCATCCGGCAATTGGCAGCAAGGATTTTAAATTCAGGTGAAACCACAATGAACCTTCTTTTGAAAGCGCCGATCGCCTTGAGCAAATAATTTTTTTCAGTCTCTATGCCCATAATACGCCCGATATAGATGCACAAATCTTAAGAGGATTCGTTTCTTTAGAGATTCAGATGTTTTAAAGGTTGTTCATATTAATCAATCAAATCGACAGGTTGAGTTTCTTTCAATATACACGCAATCAATCATAACATCTTTCAGAAGTCAACCGCTGTTTTTTCGAATTTTCTCACTGCCAGCTGTTAAAGGCTATTAACGAAAACTTGACAAGATTTTAGATTATTTTACACTGAGGTTGCGGCGATTCAAAATAGCCAAAACCTGATAACCATGTCACCATGTAGTAGTTTTGTCAATAAAAAGATGTTTAAAAATAAATGCCAAAGCCTTGAGATCAACTGGTAATCTTTGTCCAAAATTTGACTCGTTATGCAAGGTTTGGATCAAATAATCACGGTTGACGACCCGGCTTTTGGTAAGTATCATATCGCCTGCCTTATTGAGGTTAGTGATTACAAACGCTGATGTCATGACTTCTTATACATCGAGGTGACAGGATTATGGCTAAACGGGTGAGTATTTCAGACTTTCTCGGCCTTCGCAAAAGTACCGTCGGGATGCTGTTCATGGTTATCCTTGTGGGTATGGGCGAGCGGATGGCCGAAAGGTTTTTACCGATTTATCTCATTGCTCTGGGAGGCGGTGCCATATCCATCGGTCTTCTAAACGGCCTCGACAACCTATTGTCCGCTCTCTATGCTTTTCCCGGAGGCTATCTTTCCGACCGCATGGGCACCAAAAAAGCCCTGCTTGTCTTTAACATCATTGCCATGTTCGGATTTCTCATCGTCATCCTGATTCCTTATTGGCAGGCGGTATTACTGGGAGCATTTTTTTTCCTTTCATGGTCGGCCATCTCTTTACCGGCAACCATGAGCCTTATTGCCCGAGTGTTGCCCATGAACAAACGAACCATGGGGGTTTCTATGCACTCTCTAATGAGGAGAATCCCCATGGGGCTCGGACCGATTTTGGGCGGCGTGTGTATCGGTCTATGGGGTGAGCGTAACGGTGTTCGGCTTGCCTTTGTGTGTGCCTTTGTGCTGGCGATTGTGGCAACGATACTCCAACAAGCTCTCATCGAAGAAGACCCACCCAAAAGTGCTGTTGAATCATCTTCGAAAGCACCTGAAAAAAATCCCCTAAAGCTATTACATGAAATGAATCCGTCGCTCAAACGATTACTGGTTTCAGATATTCTGGTTCGGTTTTGCGAACAGATTCCCTATGCGTTTGTCGTGGTTTGGTGCATGAAAACCATTACCGAACCGGTTAGCGCTTTATCATTCGGCGTATTAACAGGCATTGAGATGACTACCGCTATGCTGGTGTATATCCCTGTGGCGTATCTGGCGGATAAAACGACAAAAAAGCCATTTGTCGTCATAACGTTTGGGTTTTTTTCGATTTTTCCGGTGGTGCTTCTGTTCTGCCAATCGTTTAAATGGCTGGTATTGGCTTTTATCTTGCGCGGTCTTAAGGAGTTCGGTGAACCGACCCGAAAAGCACTGATCATGGATCTTGCTCCTGAAGACCGGAAAGCCGCAATGTTCGGTCTGTATTATCTTCTTCGGGATATCGTTGTCTCTATCGCGGCTTTTGGTGGTGCTTTTCTCTGGCAGATCGGTCCGTCCACGAACTTTATGGTTGCATTTTTGTTTGGTGTCGCAGGAACTGCTTTATTTGCCCTCTATGGTACTGATTTTCCAGTCAATGAGCAATAGCACGTTTGATAAAGTCATTCTGTTGAAAGACTTTAACCTCAATTGAGCGATTAAATGGATGTGGTCGGCAAGGATTTTTTAAGCGTGAAAAATAGAAATTTAGCGATAGGCTTTCATCTACTCTATTCCAAATGCCAGAACCGGCATTCCGGGAAATGCAACGGAAGAGTCGCAATGTCCTAAAACAATGCCGTCGTGTAAAGCAGTCAGCGTTTTTTGTAATTTCCCAAACGTATTGTAGATTTTACCTAAAGTCTGATCTTTTTTAACAATATCTCCCGGTTTAACCAAAAATCTGATTATACCGCTGGTTGTACTTTGGGGCTTGGCGAAATAATTGAGGATTTTACCTTTATAAATGTCGGGGATCTGATATTGGAACAGCTCGTTAACCGGTTTAATCATTTCAAGATATAACAAAATCTTTTCGATGGATCTTACACCATATTCGACATTTTTTTCGTTAATAATATTAGGCTCTCCGAGTTCCAGTGTCAGCGCCGGTATATTATGTTTATGCAGGTTGACACAAAGAGATTTGTGAAGTTCTTCCGTGTCACGCACCACCAATAATCCGGTTGTCGAAGCAAAAAGCTCGCTGGTCCGGTTGACATCGGAAAGCTTGGGATCGCGATCCGGATCAATCAACGCATAGGGCATCGATTTGATCCAATCATTGTGGAGATCCAAAACAATCCTGGGATTCGTTTTAAGAATCGTCGTAAATATGATATCCGCTATTCTCTCCCCTAGAGAGCCGTCTTTATTTCCCGGAAAGGAACGGTTGAGATCTTCTTTACTTAACGTAATATGCCGGGAGGCTGTTTCAAAACCGATGGGATTCATCAGAGGAAAAGCAAAAATAGCGCCCTTAATAAGCTTTCTTCCCAGACGGATTTTTTTGAAGATCTCTTGGATAATTACAACACCGCCGACTTCGTCGCCATGACTACAAGCCGTCAGCCACACAACTGGTCCCGGATTTCCGCTGTCCGCAGACATAATCGGTAACCGCCTTTTCGAAAGATCGGATCCTGTAGGTATTTTGAAAAATGAGTATCTGATTTTTGGGTGCAATGGGGTGGTTTTATTATCGGTCATTGTTATTCATTAATCTTGACGAAGTGAAAGAAGTTCGATTCCAATTGTTTTAGACCAAAAGGCGAGTATTATTTGAATCGCCTGAAGCAAGCCTTGGATTTATCAAAAAACGTTTCAGGGCCAACGAAAAGTGATTTGGACAACAGTCTTTCAGGAAATTTTTAGCTCCGGTTAAAAGCGGTTTTCAATTGTACTGTGCGGGTTTCTTCTGTGCAAACAGGAACGTCTGAAACATGAGGACTTTGCAGTCGCTGTTCAGCTGCATCAAGGATAGCCCGTATCATTTCCGCATAGGACATTTCTGCAAATTTTGCCATTTTTGCCAGATGACCGTCCCAACACCAACCAGGGTTTGGATTTACTTCCAGAAGCTTGGGATGTCCTTTTGCGTCGAGTCTCCAATCAAACCGGCTGTAATCCCTGCATTCCAGTCTTTCAAACAACTTCATACAGCATTCCACAATGAACTTCTCGGTTTTCTCCGGCAATTTCGCTGGAATAGTTTTGATTTTGTAATACGGAGAATCCGGAATCCACTTTGCTTCATATCCGCAAACCCTTGGCAGTTCTTCGGGAACAGCCGAATAATCCTCTTCTGCTATCGGCAAAACATTATAAGATGTCAATGGGTTCCCGATAACACCGACACTCAGATCTTTTCCGGTCAAGAATTCTTCAACAAGAATCGGTTTATCATAACCCAGTTTTTCTCGAATCATAGAGATTGCGTTGAGGAGTTGCTCAAAGTTGTTTGCAACACTTTGCTGTGTAATGCCGAAACTGGAATCTCCATAGTTGGGCTTAACAATGACCGGAAAGGAAAATGGCAAGTTAAAGGTGGTGTCATCCGGTTCGATGAAAAACGCTTCTGGAACCGGGATTCCCATTTCACTGGCGATTCCCCGAACCAGGGACTTGTCGTAGCAGAATGCAAGACATTGGGTAGAAGATCCGGTGTAAGGTATATCAAGTACTTCAAGGAGTGCCGGAAGATGAAGTTCCTTTCGAGGATCATTGTTAAAGCCTTCATCGCAGAGGTTAAAGACAAAATGAATTTTTCCGGCCTTTCTGTTTAAATCCTGAATCATCGTATCGTGGTTAGACAGATAGCTGAAATCATATTCGGGTAATGCCTGTAGCGCTGATTTCAATTGGTCAATGGTGTAAAAATCGTCCTCGTCGAAAACTCCGCAAGGTTTCAACGTATCGGGCTTGTTTGGATCACCGAAAATGACGACAATCTGCTTTTTGGGATCTTTTTTTAATTTTTTAGGGACGCGGCTCCATTCTTTTTTTACCTTTCCGGTGATGATGATTCGTTTCTCCATCATTCCCAGATCCTGATTCCTTACCGAATTTGTAGAGATTTCACCGTGAACGATTGCATCGGAAAAACCAGCTTTTTCAAAGAGTTTTGCCAGATCATCTCTTGTGTAAAGCCTTTCGGCGTAAAATTGGTCTGCAATGATTCCTTTAGTCACATCCGTTACGATTTCTCTTGAAATGAGACGTTGTTCGTCTACGGAAAGGGTGCGTTCTCTGCAAACAAATAGTTTCTTGTCAATCCATTCCCATGACCGGCTTTGAAAATTCTTTTTAAGATATTCACCGTCCGTCACGTCGAGAAGGAGTCTTCCCCAGGGTTTTAGCACCTTGAATATTTCCTTTAATATCCTCAGGTCGTCCTGGACAGTTTCAAAATATCCGAAGCTGTTCCCGAGCATCATGACAACCTCAAAAGAGTCCGGAGAAAAGGGAAGTTTTCTGGCATCTCCCTCCCTGAATCTAACATTGATATTCTCTTTTCTTGCCGTTGCTTTTGCCTTTTGAACCAAAAAGCGCGACCTGTCCAGTCCTTCGGCCTTAAATCCTCTTCGAGAAAGTTCCAAGACGTGTCGCCCCTGACCACAACATAGATCAAGAATATTGTCCTCATTTTTCAATTCGACAATCTTAGAAAACAGATCGACTTCTTTACGTGTCATATGAATATCTTCAACAACATCCGAATCGGTCTTAAGATAAAGAGAATTAAAGATGCAGTTCCACCAATCCGACGGAACGTAGGTTTCAAGATCCTCTACGGGGCCTAAAGTCGTGACGCGCTTGTCTGTTTTCTTTTTCGTTTTTAAAGATTTTTTGGCTGTCTTTTTCAACGGTGACATGTCTCCTTTAATGATGGGTCTATTGGTTTAATGATGGGTCTATTGGTTTAATAATGGGTCTATGGGTTCATATTTTACCAGTTCCTTTAAATAAGAGCAACAGCCATGCCAAAAAAAACCAATGATCTGATTTTAATAGGTCCATTTTTCATAGCCTGATTCCGGGACTATCGGTTATGATTTAAAATATGAGATTTATCAGTAAAAACCGGAAAGACATATTAAATTAACCTGAATCTTTTTTATGAGAAACACATAGGTTTTTGCATCGCAAAACCGAACGCTAAGTTCTCCTTTAAAAAAATCGGAACTATGGCTTCATAAAATTCCCTTATTTTTAACAAAGGATGTCGCTATTTATTTTTAATAACGGGTTTTGAAATTGCCTCCGACAACTGCGACTCAAGAATTTCTTTTCAACGCTGGGAATCCTGAGCTTTAAAACGTCTTTTGTAAAGAATCGAATTCCGTTATTTTCAGCCCGTATTTTTGCTGGCATACATATTGCTAAATCGGTTTTCCATAGAACGTTTGATGGACTCGTGAAAAGTCATCGAGCTTTTCTTTTCCCAACGAAATTTAAAAACTAGAGGAGGTATAAAATGGATAAAAAATTCAGATGTATTGCAGCAGGAATAATATGTGTTTTTTCGTTTATATTGATTTGTTCAAATCCGGTATCCGCCGGTGAAATCACTATAACCGGAATGATCAACGATACATATCAGATTGTTGCGGATAACGGCACCGTGTATGAGGTTGCAGATACGGATATGGGCAACGATTTGTTGAATAATGTCGGCAAGACCGTAGAAGTAATGGGTGAAGTCGTCGAAGAGGAAGGCGTCAAGGTCATTAATGTAAAGTCTTATAAAATACTGGAAAAAACAGAATCATAATCTTTTAAAAAGCGAGCGTCGACTTCGCATTCCGATGCAGGTCGTGCGCTCGCTTTTATTATTTCATGGCAGGGTCAGGCGCTATTTTTGAAGTCTGTCTGGAATAAAGACGCCGGGTTAGACGATATCTTCCATAAATCTTGGTAAGACAAATGAGGACTTGTGTATTTCCGGGGTGTAATATCGGGTCGTGATTCCTTTTTTTGTATATATGTCTTTTATGGGATGGTGTTTCTTTGAGCAAAACGAAAATCCGATGGTACCGGAAGGATATGTCGGCACCATCGTGAAATAGTAATAAAGGATTGGGAAGATGTTGCGATTGAATGCAAACAATTTTCTGATGATTTCTCTGTCAAAAAACATGCCTTCCGATTGAGTTACGCTAATACCGTTTTCCTTTAATGCATCGAACATGTTTCTGTAAAACTGTTCCTGAAAAAGGACTTCCGCCGGGCCGATGGGGTCGGATGAATCCACAATAATCAGATCATATTCATTTTTTCTTTCCTGAACAAAGACAGCCCCGTCTTCAAAAAATATCTTTACTTTAGGGTCATCAAATCCCGACGCAAGGGTTGGAAAATGTTTTTTACAGACCGAGATGACCTCTTCATCAATTTCACACACATGGACTTCCTGGATATCGGAATGTTTCAATATTTCCCTGACAGTTCCTCCGTCTCCGCCGCCGATGACCAATACTTTTTTTACCTTCGGATGAACGTGCAATGAAGGATGTGCGATCATCTCATGGTAAGCGAACTCATCATATTCAGTTAACATGATGATATCATCCAGCAAAAGCATCTTGCCGAGTTTAGCTGTTTCATATACATCAATTTTCTGAAACTCAGAGCGATAGGATTCCAGCTGTTTTACAACCTTTACATTTATGGCCGCTCCATTTGGCGCCCACTTGTCACGAATCCATTTCATTTTCTCAATACAATATGAATGTTATAATCTTGGGCTTTAAAGAATGTTTTTGTAAATTCAGCAACTTTCCACGGATGATAAAACTTACAGCTAAATACGTCAATATATACATTGTTTGTCTCATTCGCAAAATGTCCTGAGATGAGTGATGTTTCAATGAGTTGTGTCATTGAAAATCCGGAAACTCTCGGATCCTGGCCAAAATGGACCACAACCGTTTCGCCATACCGCTTCATTTCGATCTTTTCACATAATACTTTCACATATTCCTTGATTTTATCGGCGTTACGTATCATGTCAGGGTCACATTTGTAAAGGTCGATACTCGAAAGCAATCCCCATGACTGTTCCTGTTCAAATCGTGATTTAAGTTCAGTGTATTCTTTTTTATGCATTATTTTGATCCATCTCTTCAGGTTTGTATTTGATTTTTTCAATGGGCAAATTCAGGATCCCACGTTTGGTTTCAATAACGGATATTGATTTTGCCTCAAAGGCTTTTTTCATAAAGGTCAAAGCTTTCTGGCTATCGATGGTATCTCCGCAAGTAAAAATATCCACCGCACAATAGCCGTATTCCGGCCATGTGTGGATGGAAAAATGAGATTCTGCGATGACGATGACGCCGCTCACTCCGTGCGGATTAAACTTATGAAAGACCGGTGTTATGATTTCTGCACCAGATATGTTAACTGATTCCATAAGGATGTCTTCAACCTTATGGAGGTCATTAATAATTTCTACTTTACAGTCATAAAGTTCAATAATTAGATGGTTACCAAGAGATTTCATCAGTACGCCCTCAGAAATAAAAATTGAATTTTGTGATTTCAAGATAGCAAGACGTGTGCCAAATTATAACATATAAATATTAAAGGATTATTTAACTTTTTATATAAAAAATCGGAACAAAAAATTCCGAAAATAACCAAATGATTCCTATTCCGGTATGATTTTCAATAATACCGCAGAAACGGGGGAACAAACCCCGTGAGCACGTATTAATTTTTAAAGCGAGCATCGACTTCGCATTTTGATTCGGGTCGAGCGCACTTTTATTATTTCACGGCATGGTCAGGCTCTATTTTTAAAGTCTTCTTTTCGAAGGCCGTATTTAAGCATGAGTTTATGGAGCTGACGGGTGCTGATGCCGGCCTCGTGGGCAGATTGGTTTATTTTCCCCTTATTTCTTAACATGA
>JAOUGB010000538.1 GCA_029857875.1 Desulfobacteraceae bacterium
GATTCAACTATTACATGCAACCCTTTAATGCGCAAATCGGCGGATTACAAAATTATCGACAGTTATTTGAGTTGGCGGGGAGTTTTTCTCCTAAATCCTTGAATATAGCGGAATGGATGATCTTTTTTTAAACGGGGTGCTGTTTGCGTGGCTTACCATCGAATATTTAAAATTGTGGGAAATCCGTCTAAAAATGTATTGCCGCGAAAACAATGCACCAATTCCGTACACATTCAAGTGCTTATTATTAAAGATAAAACTTGTTATGCATGCCGATATTGTCAATAATTCGTACAGCACAGGCTGACGGTTTGGTACAGGAATTCTCCTTCGGATGAAAAATTTTCGGCTTGAATCCATGGATATCTTTGAAAGATATTAAATATCCTATTAATTTCAAATCTTTAAGCCACCCATCTCTAAATCTTCATAACATTTTCCAATAATCGACGTCGACCACACATTGTGGCACCACATTTGCTATCATTAAGCACAGCAGAAAAACTGCAACGAAATATCTGCAATTGAATCTCCCTGCAGCAAGCTGAAGGGAATCTTCGACTGTTGGGAATTCTGCTTTTATTAATATTCGCTCGCATTATCACAGCAAGCTGCGGGGAATGCCCTCGCTTTTTCAGTTCAAAACCATGAGAAAATCATTCACAGTGATCGCAATAACAGCGGTATTCATTTCGCAATTTCTAATCAGCGATATGGTGCTTGCCAAACAAGATCAAACGAGTCGTTCAAGCCCTACGGGCACGGTGCTCTCAAAGGATTTTAACCTTCACTATACCGGAAAGTATTGTAAGGAATGCCATGAAAAAAATCCTCGACCCGGGGGCGATCCATTTTTAAAATTTGGTGGTGATTTCAATAAATTGTGCGGAAAATGCCACAATAGTAGCCAGGGAAATTATCCGCACCCGGTAGACATAAAGCCGTCCGGAGGAAAAAAAGGGGATATACCCAAAAGCTTTCCGCTGGTTGACGGTAAAGTATCTTGTAGAACATGCCATGATTTATATCTGCAGTGCAAGGAGAGCTCAACGCAAAAAAAAATGACGTCGCTGCGAGGAGCGCCATATAAAAAAAGAACAGATTTTTGCTTTAATTGCCACAATGAAAAGAATTATGAGATGCAGGATGCCCATGATCAAATCGATGAAAAAGGAAAAATTCTTGCAAACAAATGCCTGTACTGCCACGCCAAGATGCCTGATCCAAAAAGAGATGAATTCAAGGATATCAAGCTCGTGAAAAATATAGAAGCCGTTTGCCAGGGATGTCATGTCATCAGCGGGAATCATTCCGGCAATTTCAATCACATGATTAAACCGTCTGATAAATATTTGTCAATAATGGCAAAAATGGAAATAACCTTCGGCATCAAAATGCCGCTGGACGACAAAGGAAAAATGACCTGCATGACCTGCCACAACCCGCATGAAAAAGGTGTCATACCGGCTGACAGGCCGTCTGCAAAAGGCGCGGATTCAAAATACAGGCATCGTTTGCCGAAAATAATTTGTATAGAATGCCATAAAGTATAAACAATACGATCAACAAACAGGGGGGAGAAAGTTTGGAAGCAACAAAAAAATATCTAACATTTTCAATATATGTTGCCGTGGTGTTTATGGTTTTAACCTCCGGCTTTCGGGCTGAGGCGGCGGACAAGGAAAACTGTCTCATGTGCCACAAATACCGCTTTATGGGCAGAATTGATGAAAACGGGAAAAGAATAAATTATAATGTTAGTGAGCATATCTACAGCAAAAGCGTCCATCATAATGTTCCTTGCCGAGACTGCCACACGAATATTACCAGGCTGCCCCATGACCCCGTAACAGAGGAGGTCAACTGCGCCAATGTATGCCACGTCAAACCGCCGTTTTCCGATGAAAACTTTTCCCATGAAAAGATCATCAAGACTTACCATGAAAGCGCGCATGCCATTAAACCGGACGATTCTCCCGAGTTGAAAAAAGCCAAGCCCTATTGCAAGTTTTGCCACCTCAACCCGGTATACACCAGAGTGGATGAAAAGCGAGTTGCATTTGAAGAAACCTTGCTTCGATGCCAGAACTGCCATCAGGAAAGAGGTGTTACACAGGCATATATCCACATGACCCATCGTCTGAGGCACAAAACATCTCGTTCACCGCAGGAAATTGTCCAGTTGTGCGGCAAATGCCACCAGGATAAGGCCTTAATGAAAAAATTGAACGTTTCCATGGAAGGCCAGGAGGCGGTGCAAACCTATTTTCGCTCGATCCACGGCAAATCCGTTACACTGGGTTCTCAGAGTGCTGCCGACTGCATAAGCTGTCATGCTTCAAGTGCGCTGCATGATATTTATAAAAAGGACAATAAAAAAGCTTCGATTTATAAAGACAATATCTTGGAGACTTGCAAGCAGTGTCATGAACGAACCAATAGCTGGCTCGTTCAAATTGGGGTTCATCCCAAAGCCCATGACGAGGGACACCCGGTGATTCATTTTACGAGCATATTCTTTACATTTGCGCTGTATGCTACGGTATTCAGCCTGCTGGGCCTTTTGCTGCTGGAAACTCGCACCAGGAAAAAAGACGGGATTAAATTCCTGTTAAGACACGGCTCGAGTTGGCGAGGAAAATTAAAACGCCGGGTTAAAAAGTAAATATCCTGACACAGAGGACCTTGC
>JAOUGB010000537.1 GCA_029857875.1 Desulfobacteraceae bacterium
TCATTATTCTCACGCCTGAAGAGCATCTCTTTGAAGATATTCTCAAAACCAGACCCCCTCACATCCGTCTCATGGCATACGATGTCTTTAAAATATTCTGGAAAGCCATTGGAATCGAGGAACAAAAGCTTAGAGAACGAACAGAGGAGATGGAAACCATTCTCAACGGTATCCAGGAGTTCATATTGGTGATTACCCCTGAAAAGGAAATTATTGATGTCAATGAGACGTTCCTGGAAAAAATGTGTTATGCCCGTAACGAGGTTATCGGGAAAAAATGCCATGAGGTCTATCAGAAAAGTAACACGCCGTGCAGTTTTGATGATATCGTCTGCCCGTTAAAAAAAGTCATTGACAACAAACGGCCGGTGACAAAGGTCATGAATCGTTTCAACCACAATGGTGAACGTCGATATATGGAGATTACCATTTTTCCCATCTGGGAAAGCAATGGTCAAATCTCAAAATTCATTGAAATCAGCCGGGACATTACCGAACGAAAGATAGAAGAAGATAAAATTACCCGTCGCCTGGAACAAATGGTGGAAGAACGAACCCGCCAGTTGAAAGAAACCCATACCAAACTCATCCACCAGGACAAGATGGCCTCTCTCGGCAAGTTGTCGGCCTCTGTGGTCCATGAAATCAACAATCCCAACGCCGGGATATTAAACCTGATCATGCTCATCAAACGGATTATCGACGAAGGCCCTATCAACCCAAAGGAGATGGAACAATTCAAGCGATATCTGGTCCTCATGGAAACGGAAACCCGTCGGATCGGCCGGATTGTTTCGAATTTGCTAGCCTTTTCCCGGCAATCCAAAATGCGCCCAACACTATTAAACATAAACCGGCTCATCGAAAAAACACTGGTATTGAATTCGAACCTGCTCAAAATCAACAACATCAAAGTCAAAAAACGAATGGATCCGGATCTGCCTGATCTTACCGGCTCAGAAGACCAGCTTCAGCAGGTTTTCATGAACATCGTCTCCAACGCTGCAGAAGCAATGGAATCTGCCGGCAAAGGTGAGTTGAGCATCACAACACGTCATTCTTCGAAAAACGGCAAAATCACGGTTTTTTTCAAGGATACCGGGGTGGGCATACCCGATGAAAATCTTTCAAGACTTTTTGAACCCTTTTTTACAACCAAGAAAAAAGGAAAAGGGGTGGGGCTTGGGCTCTCTGTGGCTTACGGCATCATTCAAGAACACCACGGTTCTATCAATGTTAAATCCGAAAAAGGAAACGGCACCACTTTCATCATAGAAATTCCGTTGAAACACGAATAAATTTAGGTGGAACACTCTGGAGGTATCCATGCTCGTCACGAAGATCCTTATCGTTGATGATGAACCCATCATGCGCGAATCTTTGGCCGGATGGCTTGAACGGGATGGTCATCATATCGATACGTCAGCCAGCGGAGAAGACGCTTTAAAAAAGCTAAAAGACACCCGCTACGATATCCTTTTGGTCGATATCAAAATGGAAGGAATAAGTGGGCTGGATGTTTTAAGACATGTCAAAGAAAGTGACCCTGACATAGCTGTGGTGATGATCACCGCCTACGGTTCCATCGCAACGGCCATCGAGGCGATGAAAAACGGGGCCTATGATTATCTCCTGAAACCGTTCGATCCGGATGAATTGGGGATTATCATTGAAAAAATACTTAAGAATCAGGCCCAGCTTCGAGAAAACATATATCTAAAAGCCCAATTCAAGGATCGAACCCGATTCGAGAGTATGATCGGTCAGTCAAGGCCGATGCAGGAAATATTCGATCTTATCATGGATGTTTCACCCAGGGAATCAACAATTATGATAACCGGTGAAACCGGGACCGGCAAAGGACTTGCCGCCAAAGCCATTCATTCAAACAGTTCCCGTTGTGAAGGCCCGTTTGTGGTCGTCAATTGTGGCGCCCTTCCAGAGCACCTTATGGAAAGTGAGCTTTTCGGCCATCAAAAAGGGGCGTTCACGGACGCCAAAGAAACCAAAAAAGGACGCCTGGAAATATCCCACGGCGGCACCCTCTTTTTGGATGAAATCGGCGAGATCAGCATGAGAATGCAGATCGACCTTTTGAGAGTGCTGGAAGATCGCATATTTTATCGGGTGGGAGGGACTCAGCCCCTCAAATCGGATTTTCGAGTTATCGCAGCCACCAATAGAAATCTCGAAGATGCCGTCAAGGAGGGAATCTTTCGTGAAGACCTTTACTACCGCCTGAATGTGATCTCTTTTGAGATTCCTCCGCTTCGGGAACGCAAAGAAGACATTCCGCTCCTGGCCGAACATTTTCTGCGCCGTTTTACACAAGAAACCAACAAGCCCATCGATCGCATCAGCCGGGATGCTATGGACGAAATGATGCTCTATGAATGGCCGGGAAACGTCAGAGAGCTCGAAAATGCCATAGAACGAGCGGTGGTGGTCAGTAAAAGTCGTTACATTCTGCCTGAAGATCTGCCCATTTTCAGGCCTGAATACCGTATTTCGTCAACAGACAATTCCCTCAAAGAGGTTGAAAAAGCGCACATCATCCAAATGCTTAACGACAATCAATGGAATATTAAAAAATGTTCGGAAATACTGGGAATAGACCGATCTACACTCTACAATAAAATCAAGCTATTCAACCTGAGAAAACCGGCTTGACAACGAGGTTATCATCTAA
>JAOUGB010000539.1 GCA_029857875.1 Desulfobacteraceae bacterium
TCTGATCAAATTCAATGGCCCCTGTAGGGCATATATCTTTGCAGAGGCCGCACCGTTTTCGGGTAAGATAGAGGCAGTGTTCGGCGTCCAAGGCATACTTTAGTGGCACCGCCTGGGGAAACGTGAGAAACGCAGCCTTGCGAAACCCCAGCTTTCCGTTGAACGGGTCGGGCACTTTCTTGGGACATTTTTGTGCGCACTGGCCGCAAGCGATGCACTTTTCCATGTTGATATAGCGGGGGTTTTTTTGGATCCGGGCGGTAAACCGGCCCGGTTCGCCCTCTAGATCCAGCAGGCGGCTTAAGGTGATGATTTCGATGTTGAGATTTGCGGCCACCTGTACCAGTTTGGGGGAAAAAATGCAGGTGGAACAGTCGTTGGTGGGAAAGGTCTTGTCCAGGGCGGCCATGGTTCCGCCCAGAGTGGGGCTTTTGTCAAGCAGGTAGACGAAAAATCCCGTGTCGGCCAGATCCAGGGCACACTGGATGCCGCCGATCCCGCCGCCGACCACAATGACCTTCCCGGAGGGGCGGCCTTCTATGTTTTTCGTGTGGATTCGATGGTTCAATGCAACAATTCCTTTATCAGTAAAAGTGGAACCGGATTGGCGATATGCATCCGGAACCATTTAGAAGAAGCGTTCCCGGGATCAAAAGCCAGGCGCAGCAACTCAGTGAAATAAAAAACCGGAATGGTCGACTCGCTTTTGTTGCGCTGCTGAATGTCCAAATTGGCCTGGCACAGAGGACAGGAGGTCACAATGGCTTCCGCATTGGCCTGACGGGCTTTGTCAAGCAGCCGCGCCGTCAAAGACTCTTGGATATCCCTGCGGCCGATGCCGATGCTTGCCCCGCAGCACGTGGTTTTGTACGACCAGTCCAGAGCCTTGGCACCAATCGCCGCCACGATCCTGTCCATGGTCCGGGGATTTTCATAATCATTAAAGCCGGTGATACGCGGTGGACGAACCATCTGGCAGCCGTAGTAGCAGACCACTTTAAGGCCTGCCAGCGGTTTTCGGACCCGGTCTGCGATTCGCTCAAGCATATCTGGACCTGCCAGAAAGCGGGTCATTTCGTACACCTCGATATTTCCCGTGACCTTCCAGGGCACATCGAAGATTTTCTTATGGATCATGATCTGGGATGAGCGCAACCGGTTGTAACAATTGGCGCAGGGCGACACGATGTCCATACCCATTTTCTCAGCCTGCGCAAGATTTCTGGCCGGAAGCGCTACAGCCATAAATTCGCTCAAGCTGTGGGCCGCGGTAGCGCCACAGCAGGACCAATCTTCGATTTCCGCAAGTTCGATATCAAGATCCCGGAACACCGCCGTGATGGATTGGCTGTAATCGTTAGCCATCCCCTCCAGGGAGCATCCGGGGTAAAATGCCAGCTTCATCTTAGTCCATCTCCCCTCGTTCCTGCCGATACAGTTTGCGAATCTCACCCATGGCCTTGCACCGTTGAGGAATCAGCTTCAGCTTTCCTTTGCGCAACAATAAAAGGCCCAGAGCCATTTCTTCGGTGAGGGCGCCTGTCCGGATTTTCTCTTTTAAAATGCCGGGTTTTAAGTTCAATGTCCCCATGAGCCAGAATTCGTTGACCCGGCCGAAATGCTGAAGCGCTTCAAGAAAGGTCTGGTGAAACAGGGCCAGTTGTTTTTCCCTGGGTGCAATGGACGAATGGGCGGCCATATTTCGCAAATGGTTGATGGTTTCTGCCACCTGGACCTCGTTGGGACAATAGGTGGTGCACATCTCGCAAGACAGGCACACCCAGATAGTCGAAGATTGCAACAGTGCTTCGCGCCATCCAAGCTGAACGTACCGGATGACCTGGTGAGGTTTGATGTCCATGTAACGGCTGACCGGACAGGCGTTGGTGCACCGAAAGCACTGGTAACAGGCGGAGATGTTCGCGGCGGTCTCGCCCTCTATCCGCTTTAAAAAGTGGTTTCCCCGGTCCCCGATAATCTCTCTTGCTTTATCCTCCGTGTCCTGATTCAAGAGGACTATTTCATCGGCTTCGTTAAACATTTTTGCCATCGCAATCACCTTTATCCTTCGAGTGCTTATGAAAAATTTTCGATGCGCTTTTAAATGATTATCTCATTCTACTTTCCGGCGTATTGGTTTACACTGACTACCGGGCAGTTGGCCCGGCCGATCACCTGTTCAACGATATTTCCAAGTGGTGCGTCACCGGTTTCTGTCTTTTTTGCATGGTACGCCAGAACGATCAAATCAGCATGCTTTTCGTCGGCATATTTCACAATTTCTACAGACGGGATGCCTTCCCATACTTTAACGGAGTATTTTTTAAACTCCCCCATCCGGGAAACATATTTACTCCTGATCTGCTGTTTTGCTTGGCGAATTTTCGCTTCAATATATTCCCGTGTATCGAATTTGTTCGTCTGGATACCGCTGATGTCTAACGCATGAAACAAATGAAATTCACAGTCAAGTTCCTGTTCCTGAACGAGCCGGAAAGCAAATGCGAAGGCTGCATCATCTGCAATGGAAAAATCAGCCGCGAATACAACATTCGAAAAATGTCCCCCAAATGAGGCTGCAGGTCGGCTGACCACTAAAACCGGACAGCGAGCGGCCTTTGCCACCCGCTGGTACGTCGAACCTGTCATGGTTTTTTTATAAAATGAAATATCAGGGTCTCC
>JAOUGB010000540.1 GCA_029857875.1 Desulfobacteraceae bacterium
ACCAGTCCGCCGAACCAAAATGATTGGGGAACGTAGACATTTTCTCCACGCAGACCCGACCATTTCAGCGCGGCAAATCCGAGAACACTGATAATTATGCTGATGGCGATGGCTCTCGGCACTTCGCTCTCACCGGTCATAAAAGGATCGCGAAACCCCCTGACAAAACAGAAACGGGTCCTTTGAACAATAAATCCAAATGCGATGCCGCATAGCAGCAGCCCGCCGACCCGCGTGTAGGCCTCCTTGTTGTATATCCATGCACAAACGATAGCGGCAAGAAATACGACAGCACCGATGTAAGGCTCTATTTTCAGCCAGTCAAACGCTTTTTCTTTTTTTGATACAGCAGTATCTCCGGCTGACCCTGACGGAAGATGTTCCAGTTCCCAATACAAATAACGGAGTCCGATATACGCTCCGGCCACCAATCCGACCATCATGGCAAGACCGCTTGCGGAAAGGGCGCTGACCGCTGTAAAAAAACCGCCCACATTACATCCTCCGGACATTGCCGCACCAATTCCCATCAGGGTTCCCCCCACAATACCTTTCAAAAGTTCCAGAGGGGGTGCCTTGCGAATGGCGAACTGTTTGGATAAAAGTGCAGATCCAAATGCACCCCAGAGTAATCCCAGGGTAAGAATGGAGTTTGTGGAAATCAGCGGTGAAACGGGTTTGAATTGATAAACTCCGATAAGACTGAAAAACCAGTCACCCCAGTTTCTCAGACCGCCGGCCACACCCCAGGGCCTGGCCCAGGCAAAAGTGATGACACTCATGATACCGATTAGAAGACCGCCGAGCCACATGGGCCAATTCTCATTAAATATCTTCTGATACCCGTTGCTCAGGATCTCAGATAAAACACTGCTCTGTTTTTCATCATTCATGGTAACCTCTCAAACCGACCAAACCGTGTATTTCATAAAAACCAAAAGAAAGTACCCAACGCGTGAAACGTCCGGGTTAACAGCCTTCATCATCAATAATTTTAAACCCGGTTTCTTCCTTTTTTTTGACGGCCGGTTCCGGGGGTGGTGGAGATGTCGGAGGTGTCGGAGAAATCGAGATTCCCCCTTCCTGCCTGGTAGATACATCCGGCAGTGTTAAATTTGCGTCTTTTTCCACTTTTTCTGCCAAGCCGAAGATTACCGCTTGATCATAATATCGCCATGCTTTAATCGATGTAGGGTCAGCTTTTACAGCTTTTCTGAAATACTCCTTGGCATCCAGGTACTTCCCTCTGGCATAGGCTTCCATGCCGAACCTAATCATCTTGGCGCAGAGTTCCTTGTCCGGTGGACAATTTGCCGGTCCTTGGGCCATGGTAAGTGTAGGAACGAAAAAAAATATTGTCAGAAAAAAAACGAGTACAATTGAAGCAATATATTTTGGTTTCACGTGGATCTCCTCTAAATATGAAATCGAATCATTGATCGATATTTTTTATCAAAACACGACAAAGTGGTCAAGCATGTAATTACCGAATATTCAAGCCATTCCGTCGAATGGCGCAGGTCCGCATATTTACGCCATTCGATAGTCCGACTCCGGTGGTATACAAAGCACCGGCCGCGTAATGAATCTAAGAACTTTTTCTGCGGTGCTCCCGAAAAATATTTGGCTCATGTCGCCGGTTTTGCCGCGGCTCCCAATAATAATCATATCCACATCATTTTCAACAGCCTTTTTATTGATTTCAAGAAAAGGGGTTCCCTCACATACAACCATTTTTACATGTTCTTCTCCCATATTTTCCTGCTTCAAAAAGTCTCGGAGTTTTGCTTTTGCCTCTAAAAACAGCTTTTTTTTAATCGGGCCTTCATCTCCCAGTTTTTGACGGATAATCTCTGTAATGAAATTACTGTCGATAACATGAAGGGCTATAATACGGCTCGGTTTTTGGACTAAAAAAGATTTTGTCCAGCGCAAGACTTCTCGGGAACAATCTGAAAAATCAATGGCTACCAGAAAAGTTCGTTCTTCGGATTTCTTTTTATCGTCAAAAGTCATTGATCCATCCCATCCTTAAGTTGTATTTCTTCCAACATCAAGATAATAAACGGTTCCCTCAATGATTATCAAAGATTTGGATGCCGTCTGCAGGTCCAACAGTACCGCCTTTAAGAACCTTTACAAAGATCCCCTCTCTGGGCATCACACAATCTCCCACCTCTTTGTATATGGCACAGCGGTCATGGCATTCCTTGCCGATCTGGGTGACTTCCACCAGTGCGTCTTCTCCCAGCTTCAAGCGGGTGCCCACAGGCAGTTCCCAGAGTTTGATGCCTTCGGTGGTAATGTTTTCGGCAAAATCTCCTGGATTGACGTCAAGACCCTTCTCCCGAATCTTGGAAATGCTTTCAATGGCCAGAAGACTGACTTGACGATGCCAATCACCGGCATGGGCGTCGTTTTCCAGGCCATGGTTTTCGATAAGGCTGCCAAGAAGTATGTTTGTTTTTTTGACGCCTTTTTTAAGACTTACAGATACGGCAACAATCCGACCCTCGCCGGTCTGTTCATGATGTGTCATTTTTTTTTCTTCTCCAGTTCACAGTCCAAATTTCTATTAGGTTCCTTTGCCAAATGGGCAGTGTGGATAACTACACTCAGCACAATCCCGGCAAAGGCCACCGTGGCCCAGAAACGCCAGTTCCTTTTTACCAATATGCTCT
>JAOUGB010000541.1 GCA_029857875.1 Desulfobacteraceae bacterium
TGGACTACCAACCCCCACAGTAGCCCCTGGTCAAATGGATGCCCAGGGGCTTTGTTTTATATCCTCCCAGGACAAGCCCGAAAGCTTATCCTTTCAAAACAAAAGCGTCTGCAACTTCTCCGCTTCAGGTGCCTTCAAGCGCTATTTTTGATATTTGGTTTATCATTTTACTGTGGTTTTGGTTTTTGTTGATATTGTTATTTCAACAATATCAACAAAATGGAATTTTCCGTCAACCTTTTTGTTGACTTCAACAAGGATTCCTTTTAAGTAAATTTTATGGAAAAGAAAGTTTTCTTCAATACAACCGTTCCTGAAAATCTAATTAAAAAGTTCAAAATATTGGCTATCCAGCTTGGTAAACGTCAAAACGAATTGTTGGTTGAAGCCATTCAAGACATTCTCAATAAATACGAAAAGAAAGATAAAAAATAACCTGTAACCGAGAGGTTGCCATGGACTGAATATTAAGGCCCCATTTCTTATATAGGTGGGGTCTCGTTTTTGCATTGATGCAGTTAGATATCACAACACCGGCCATAGTCCACATACTGGCAAGAAATTTGTAATTTTTATGATTTCGGTTTTAAACCTTCACTTTTCGTAAATGGAAGATGTTGGCAGTGAATCTTGATTTATTACTATTCTTATGACGACCTATATATTGTGTTTTTTCTATCATCATTCCCGATTGATCGGAGGATTTTTCAATGACCAAAAAACCAGCCTATGAAGAATTGGAGCGTAGGATTAAGGAATTAGAGCAAGATGCGTTAGGGCGCATGCGGGTGGAAAAGGCACTCAAGCCAAATGCAGATCAAATAGATTTCTCCAATATAGAGCTGGAAAGTCCCCATCTGGTTGATGGTAAGTATTCTATCAAGGATTTGATTGACATCGAAAGTCTACATAAAACTATTGAAAAATTTTCCTTAGCAACAGGATTTACTGCGGGCCTTCTTGAGTACCCGTCACAAGAGATTCTGATACTTACAGGCTGGAGGGATATCTGCACAAAATTTCATAGAGCTTATCCCGAATCGGCAAAGCATTGTAAAAATAGCAATATTTATTTGACGAAGCAATTGAAAGAACTGCAAGAATTAAACATAAAACCATGTAAAAATGGGTTGGTGGATGGAGCAACACCAATCGTCATCAAGGGGAAATACATAGCAAATCTAGCTATCGGGCAGATCTTGTTTGAAGAGCCAGATATTGAGCGATTTAAAAAGCAAGCTGAAATGTATGGTTATGATCTAGAAGCTTATTTGGAGGCTTTAAGCAAAGTTCCGGTCGTTAGTAAAGATCAGTTTAAAAATGCACTCTCTTTTTTAAGCGAACTGGCTGTGATGATTGCAGAAACAGGACTTAACAACCTGAAACTCAAAGAAAGAACCAGGGAATTAGAGGAAGAAATCACTCAGCGCAAGCTGACGGAAAAAACACTTCAGGAGAGTGAGGAACATTTCCGTAAATTAGCAGAAGGATCATTTGAAGCAATTGTATTGCATGAAAGAGGTGTAATCTTTGACGCAAATAACCAATATTATGAATTGTTTGGCTATAATCCAGATGAATTGGCCGGAAAGGATGCAATTTCATTAACAGCAACTCCTGAATCAGTGGAGAACATTAAGAAACAAATTTCTTTAGGTAATTTTGGCCCTTACGAAGTAACTGGAGTTAAAAAGGATGGAACAAAGTTTCCGATGGGAATTCGTATTAAATTGACCAGCTACAATGGACACAAAGTGCGCATGGCAGTAATTCGGGATCTCACTGAGCAAAAGCAGGCGGAAGAGGCTCTTAAGGAACGAACCAGAGAGCTGGAAATCAAGAAAAATAGTCTTGAGGAAATAAATACGGCTATAAAAGTTTTATTGAATAAAAGAGAAAATGATAAGACAGAAATAGAAGATAATGTATTAACAAACGTAAAAGAACTGATTGCACCATTTTTTAAAAAAATCAAAAAAACCAAATTGAATGATCAGCAAAAAACTTTTCTTAGTATTATAGAATCAAATCTAAACGAAATTATATCTCCATTTACTCGAAAAATGTCTCTGAAATATTTAAACCTTACACCCACAGAAATCCGAATCGCAAATCTAATAAGGCATGGCAGCCCCAGCAAAGAGATAGCAGAACTTCTGAACGTATCTCCGAGGACCGTTGAGACTCACCGGAAAAACATCCGAAAAAAGATAGGTTTAGAGGGTAAGAGAGCAAACCTCAGGTCTCACCTTTTATCCCTCCATTGATTAGGTATTTTACATACACATTACATGCCAATTAATTCAGTCTTGATTTTTTATTGCTTACCTGTAGATTTTATTTTTTAAAGGAAAGCTAGTTTCCTCAACTGGCCATTTAATTTCCCGATTTTCTCATGTGAGAGGTGATTGTAATTCGTAGTCACCCCTCCTAAGCATTCAACTAATTTTTTTTCCTATAAATTTTCCACATATGACCAACAATGCAATATCAAATAATAGAATGGTGGAAAGTAAGATATGTTATGACTGTTGGTATTACGTGCCTGATCCCACAACCAATAAAATTCTTGATGATTCCAAATCTGTAAAAAAATTTCCCCATTGCGAGTTTTATAACGATTTCCACCCTGTAAAGTCCGATGATGCGTGTGAAAATTGGGAAAGTAAGAAGTTGA
>JAOUGB010000542.1 GCA_029857875.1 Desulfobacteraceae bacterium
TCATCCCACATCTTCAACTGCTCGGGCTCACGCTTTGCCAGACTGGCTTTCATAGGAAATTTTGTATTGGGAAGGTTGAGTGTTTTTTTATAGTCCATATAACCTCCGAAACCGGCTTTTTTATGACCTTAACTTGAGCCCTTTGAAAAACGCCCCCTTTTGGACAATCTTCGCGTCAGACTCAAATTATAATCCTCGAAATACTCAATGTATATCTGCCTGCCCTGTGGAATGCGAAGCATATTCCTCTGGGGTGGTTAAAATTTTCGCCTTCCTCAACCTTGAACAAAATTGAACATTTTTCAAAGGGCTCAACTGCTCTTGAACAAAATGCTGACAAATATAAAAAGAATAAAAAATACAGGTTTTTACCCTAGTATAAATCTGTTATTATAAAATGGTTATAGAAGCATTATCTTCAGATGTTTATTTCATTATTTTGTTTACGATCATTAGGCTTAAATGTTGAAAGCTACTTATAAAACAATTTTCTGTCAAGGAAATACACAGGTGCATGTTAACTTTGCCCTACACCAAAAAGCCCGGGCAATATCTTGTCCGGGCTTTTTAGTGTAAACCGAGGTTGTTAAAATTTAAAAAATGGGTCTTAATATATCCCAAAATCCTTCAATACTTCATTGATGCCTAGTTTTCTAACTTTCAGTCTTAAAAACTCTGCAATCGTTGGTTGATACACCTTCACTTTAATATACATACGGGCTTCCGAAGGTGTTTTCCCCCCCTTTTTATTGTTGCATGATCTACAGGAAGAAACACAGTTTTCAAATGTGGTTTTGCCGCCTCTGGATCTTGGTGTTATATGATCAATGGTAAGTTTTCCATAATGGCTTCCACAATATGCACACTTGAATCCATCTCTGATTAGGACATTTTTTTTACTAAAAGGTACTCTGTTTATGTAAAGCGTCCTTATAAGTTTCATCAAACGCATGACCGCAGGAATTTTAATGACAATGCCTTCCGCAGTTCTAATTATTTTTTCAGAATGTTTTAAGACCTGTACCTTTCCTTTTGTGATAAGGCACATTGCCCGCTTCCAGTTCACCACATTTAGAAAGGTATAGTCAGCATTCAGAAGGACACATTGAGGCATACTTTTCTCTCTCCGGCAATCCTTTTTTCCAAAATTTCTATACCTGACTTTAAAGTCAAAATCAACAATAAGATATAACTTAAGACTCTCGATTTAATAAAAAAGGGGTCAATTTTATAATAACAATAAACCCCTTGATATTTTGGTGCCCGGGACGAGAATTGAACTCGTACAGCCACTAAGGACCGAGGGATTTTAAGTCCCTTGCGTCTACCAGTTCCGCCACCCAGGCAAAATGTAATTTTGATATTAATTTATGTTGTTATCAGCTTTTATTAAAGTTGTGGATTAATATATTTGGTGCGAATTAAAATGTTTCAAGTATAATGCCGGTGCTGCTGATCGTATAATATATAAATTTTGATAACCTAAATCTTATGCGATTTCAAGAAAAATGATGTTAATTATCATCCTATTTTTCTTCCAGCAGGTTTATAAATTTATCGGATAATATACGGAATCAATATAACGTGGGCTTTGAATGAGATGGTGCCCCCGGGGGATCCCATCCCGGGGGTCTTTAGAAAAGTTCACATAGGGGCACAAAATTACCGCTGGAACTTTAATTTTTTATCGGCAGATATCTTAACGAACTTAAATAAAATTTCTACTAAAAAAAACTCTGCTTTTTTCATGAACCCGTGTCCAACACTTTCCGAACCCTTACGGCCAAAGTATGCTTTTGAATGATATTTCATTTAAAATAATTGCCTGGTAAGCGTGAGAAGATCTTCCCGTTGCTGTATGTTAAAATGCAACGCTTGAAGATTCTTCACTCCGATTTACAGATTGTTAAAAAGGCGTATAAATTAAGTATGATTCGCATAAAATTAGCGCTATCTTTAACTTGACTTTACTTAAAAACAGGGTATTATTAGGCAAAAATGGCTTGTCTTTATCGGCGGGCGGGTTTCGTGCTGAAGGAAACATCCATTTGTCAAAAGTGGCAGCCTGAGGTTTGGAACCGTAAGAATTCTGTGAAAGGAGGGTGCCGCATGGCGAATGGAATCGTAAAATGGTTTAGCGACAAAAAAGGCTATGGTTTCATTGAACAAGAAGATGGTCCGGACGTATTTGTCCATCACTCAGGAATCAATGGGGCCGGTTTCAAGTCCCTTAATGAAGGCGACCGGGTTACATTTGACGTAGAAGATGGGCGTAAAGGCCCTGCTGCTGTCAATGTTACCGTAATTTAGTTTGCCGTTTATTCAAAATAAAAGGCTCTCCCACCTATGCTTCAGGAGAGCCCTTTTTTTGGGCGGTTCTTCTTGAAATACTCAATCACTTGACACGAAATTAGTTATTATTGGTTTTGAGGTGTAACAAAAAATAAGAATCTCCCGTTTATTGGATCATATCCATAGTTATCAGGTTTCGGAAATGTAGCACCTGTTGTTGGATATTGAGTTCTTTGAGATTTATTTGTATATTTTTTGGTCACGTTCCCATCTGAATCCACCCGCCGTGTCGATTTCACTGTCTGTATAAATTGAAGAACGGCCTCATCGCTCATACCCGATTCTTTAAGTTTGGCGATCAACTCAGCTTCCTTCATTGA
>JAOUGB010000543.1 GCA_029857875.1 Desulfobacteraceae bacterium
GTTGGAACAATGCTACCTATAGAGGTTATCTTGTCGACATTGAAAACAATATATCATTTAAAGAAACCTATCTTGATGACGACACGGTTTATACCAAATTTGGAATAGTAGAAATGATGACAAAAAAACTGTTTGAATCATATTTAAATTCTAATCCTCAAATTGGTCGTTAAAAAATCAAAAGGGCAAATCGAAGCTTTGATAATTTTGCGATAGATCTTTTTTATAGAACAAACAAAGTAAAGTATCCTATCTGACTGTTCATAGAAAATTGATATTTAATCCCCAATTACTAGTTCTTCTGATTTTATGGGGATGCTAAGGGGCTGTATATGAGATCTTTTCGCTTATTTCTATGGATTTATATATTTGCTATATCTGGAATTTTATATCCTGAAATTCAAAACACACTATCTGCTCAACAGCACATGTTCCCTAAAGAAGAGAATGTTTACTTTCGATGGGCATTCGGTGCTCTCACAGTTAAAGGTAACGACCATATACTTATTCCCATCACAGCAGATACTACATTAAAAACAGGTGATCAGTTAAAAATATATTTTGAACTTCAAAAGGATTGTTTCGTATATTTGATCTACCATAGCAGCCAGGACCTCCTCGACATGCTGTTTCCACATGACTTGCAGCAGTTTGTTCAAGGCTATAATATTTCGGGAAAAAACTACATCCCTCCAGGAAACCAATGGTTTGAATTGGATCAACATGTCGGGATAGAGACATATTATTTACTTGCTTCGGCTCAACGATTAAACCAGCTGGAGTCCCTTTTCGGTCAATATGAGTCAGCGCAACCCACCCAAAAAGAAGAACTAAAACAAAAGATCCTCGCCGAAATTAAAAATCTGCGATGGCAGCATCGAAATTTTAAGAAACATGCGGAACGTCCCGTGTCGATAATAGGCAGCCGTCGCGGCGCTGGAAAAGTTGACAAGCCAGAAAGTTTCGATGTGGCTGATCTTGCAATTGAAATTTCTGCACAAAATTTTTACAGTAGGACCTTTACGATTGACCACCGGCAATAAAACAACTATCCAAGTCATATTCTTTTTAATTTTAGGCTCATTTTTTGCTGTACACCTTTGCTTTTGGTTGCTTCCCAGAGTTTTTGAAGCATGGAATGCACAAACAGTTGATCAACTCTTTGTGATGCGATCAACATGGGATAGGTTTCGCCCCCATTATAACAATAAAATTGTTCACGTTGACCTCACCAATACAAGTATCCAACAGCTTGAAAATCAGTACTTCAATCGGTCCCATTTTGCTAAAGTTGTTAACAATCTGGCTAAAATGAAGGTATCGGCTCAAGTGTATGACTTTATTATTGCGGCGCGAAAAAATGCCCTTAACGATCAGGTCTTAATTAAAGCAGTAAATGATTCAGGCAATGTATACTTTGGCTTGGCATTCAAACTGTCAGATCAAAGAGAAACCGAGAAGCAACAGCACGAATATTCAACAGATATCTTATTTCTTGATCAAACAAAATGGCATGTTGTTGTAGAAGGTAACTCCGAATTATTTTACACCGGTTCGAATCCGCTTATGACATTTTACGAACTGGCGCATGCTTCTCAAGGTTTAGGTTCTCTCAGCATTAGATTTGATCCGGATGGTGTCCTCCGGCGGGTGCCGTTACTTGTACATTATAACGACGCTTATTATCCGATCCTGCCGTTCAAAGTCATCTGTGAGTACCTTCATGTCCCTCCGGAAAAAATCATCGTCAAACCGGGAAAACATATCATTCTTAAAGATGCTAAAAAACCCGGCGATTCGGCTCCCCATGACATCATGATCCCCATCGACCAATACGGAAATATGATCGTCAATTTCATCGGCCCATGGGAACGGATGGATCACTATGACTTTGCAGATATTATGGTGGCAGCGGATGATAGGGTGGAACTGGAGATGTGGGAGAAAGAGCTTGGAGAAAAAATCGTCATGGTATCAGATGTTTCTACTGGATCAACAGACATCGGACCGGTACCTACTGATCACAATTTTCCATTTAGCGGGGTTCATTCCAATATTATTCATAACATCCTGACTGAATCTTTTTTGCGAGAACTTTCTAATAAGAAAATGCTTCTGGTCGAAGTTCTTTTGATGATCATCGTTCTTTTTCTTGCACTCCGATTTTCTTCTTTTTATTTCATTCTTGGCACACTTTTATTGGCATCATTCTATGTGGTATCGGTATTTGCAGGTTTTTTATACTTACATCTTGTTTTACATGTCATTCGTCCGCTACTCATTATTACTATAGCATTGGTATCTATCGTTGTTTACCGTTATATTAATGAGGAGAAAGAAAAGATTGAGGGTCTCCGCCAAAGAGATTTCATCCGTGAAATCTTCGGTCGTTACCTTACCAATGAAGTTGTAGAGGAATTGCTTGGTTCTTCAGATGGTTTAAAAATGAGTGGAGAGGTCCGTGATGTAACCTTCCTAGTATCTGATTTGCGAGGATTTACGGCGCTTTCATCCGAGCTCTCGCCGGATGAGGTAATCCTTATCCTTAACAGTTATCTGGAAAGGATGGTCGAGATTATTAACCGCTATCGTGGTACTGTTAACGAATTTCAAGGAGACGGAGTTCTTGTTTTTTTTGGCGCACCTTTAAAACACGATGATGACCCCCAG